>JAGPKW010000145.1 GCA_018053685.1 Patescibacteria group bacterium | reverse complement strand
TGTTATCTATATCAAATTGTAAATCTCCAACCTGATTTAAATTATAGTCACTGGCTAAAGCTATTATATCTGATACTTTGTCTAGATCTCTTATTTTTATTTCAACATTTTGTGAAACTTGATATCCCCTTAATATCTCTCTACCATTTGTCCAATTATATTGGGGGTATATACTATAATTTGCTGTTTTTATATCTTTTGATTCTACTCCCATTTCTTTTACTTTTGATATAAATGCATTCATTTTATCTGAACTTTCTTTTTGTGCATCGCTTATTCTTGTTTTTTCTACTGATATGCCCATAGATACTATTGCTATATCTGGCTTTGCATTTACTTTTCCTTCTCCAGAAAAAGACATTGTATTTATTGGCTCAGTAGTTTTACCTATGTAGTCATATTCTCTAGATAGATTTTTACTTTTGTTGATTAAATATATTGATCCTGTTATTGTAAGAATAATAACAGCAAGACCTACGAAGACACACGTTAGATCTAATAAACCTTTATTATCATTTTTCATAATAAATAAATTAAATAGTTATATAATAATTATAACGCAAAAATATAAAAATAGTAACACTCGTGATATAATATTTATATAATAAAATAATAAAAAAATATGAAAAAATTTTTAAACATTTTGTTTATATTTTTATTCATGATATCATCATGTTTTATAGTATATAAAGTATATGCTGCTGATATGAATTTAGATATGAAAATAAATAGTTATGGTATTATAGAAGATGTTAATACTAGTAGTGGAAGTGGAGTTGGATATGATATAAGCAAAAAGGGTGGTTTAAATACTGCTACTGATTTACAGACTTCTATAAAAAATGTTTTAAATATTGTGCTTGGTTTTGCTGCAACAATATCTTTAGTATTTGTTATTATTGGTGGTATTAATATTGTATTTTCTAATGGTGATAAAAGTAAATATACAAAAAATATTCAATTAATGACAACTGGTGCTATTGCATTCTTAATAGTATTACTTGCATATACTATATCAAGGTTTATATTAGGCTTTATTACTACTATAGCAGGATAGGTATTTAAAAAAAATATAATTTGTGTATAATAGAGTTCTTATCAATAAATAAAAAAAATGTATAAAATAAAAACAATAAAGGGCAGAGAGATATTAGATTCAAGAGGTAATCCTACAATAGAAGTTGAATTAGAATTATATAGTGGAGCTGTTGGAGTTTTTAGTGTTCCATCTGGTGCTTCTACTGGGAAATATGAAGCATTAGAGCTAAGAGATAATGATGAGAATAGATATAATGGTAAAGGTGTATTAAAAGCAATAGATAATATAAATATTGTTATAAATGACGAATTAAAGGATAGAGAATTTAAATCTCAAGAATGGTTAGATAATTTATTAATAGAAATAGATGGCACAAAGGATAAATCAAATCTTGGTGCTAATGCTATACTTGGAGTTTCTTGTGCTTTTGCTAGAGCTTGCGCTGAAGAAGATAATATAGAATTATATGAAGAAATAAATAATATATATAAAAGATTAGGTGGTAAGAAAAATACGAGTCTTCCAACACCAAGTTTTAATATTCTAAATGGTGGAAAGCATGGAGATAATGGGATAGATTTTCAGGAATTTATGATTTTGCCAAATGGAGTTAATGGTTTATCTGAGCAAGTTAGATGTGGTGCTGAGATATTCCATTCTTTAAGATCTATAATAAAAAATCATAATTTATCAGTTGGTGTTGGAGATGAAGGTGGATTTTCTCCAAATCTTAAATCAAATATAGAAGCTTTAGAAATAATACAGGAAGCTATAGAAGAAACAAATTGGAAACTAGGTAAAGATGTAAATATAGCAATAGATGTTGCTTCAAGCGAGTTTTATAAAAATAAAAAATATATTTTAGATCATAAAGAATTATCAAGTTCTCAAATGATAGATCTTCTAAGCGATATTGTTAAAAAATATAATATTATTAGTATAGAAGATGGGCTTTCAGAAGATGATTGGACTGGGTGGAAAGAATTAAATAATAAATTAGGAGAAAATGTTTCTCTTGTTGGCGATGATCTGCTTGTTACAAATATTGATAGGTTAAATATGGCAATAGAAAATAATGCTTGTAATTATATCTTAATAAAGCTTAATCAAATAGGGACTTTGTCAGAGACTTTAAATACAATCATTCTTGCTCAAAAAAATAATTTTGGAATTATGATATCTCATAGATCTGGTGAAACTACTGATTCTACTATAGCTGATTTAGCTGTTGCTGTTGGAGCTGAAAGAATCAAATCAGGAGCTCCTTCAAGAGGTGAGAGGGTAGAAAAGTATAATAGATTGATGGAAATAGAAGAAATAATAAAAAAATAAAATATGGCAAAAAAGCCTCATGTATTAGTTATAGCTGATGGAGTTGGAGTGGATGTTCCATCTTCATCAAACGCTGTTGCTTTAGCTAAAAAATATAATTTAGATTATTTTGTTTCTCATTATTATGCAACAACTTTATATGCTAGTTCAGAATATGTTGGACTTCCTCTTGGATCTTTTGGTAATTCTGAAGTAGGTCATCTTAATATTGGTGCTGGTAAAATTGTTTATCAAGATGTGTTAAATATTAATAGAGCAATAAGAGATAAAAGTTTTTTTATAAACTCAAAAATACAAGATGCAATATTGAATGTTAAAAAGAAAAAAAGCAAATTACATTTAGTTGGCACCTTGTCTTACAGTCCAAGAAATAGTTT
>JAGPKW010000144.1 GCA_018053685.1 Patescibacteria group bacterium | reverse complement strand
TTTTAAGATATTACAACTTTAGTAATTCTAATTCTGTTAAATTAACAACAAATAATGTAGAACTTGATATGAAAGCAGATTCTGAACAAAAAATAAAAATTAAAGAACCATTAAAATGGAAAATGTCCGATAAAAATGACCCTACATATTTTGGTAATAATAAATATCAGTTTAGATTAATAAATAATAATCTGCTTCTTCAATACAACGATTGTACAAATGAAGGACATACAAAAGAAGAATTAAGAACTTTTAAGGATAAGCTACTTAATTCAACACAAAGTGTTGATAATATTATTATTGATTTAAGAAGGAATAGGGGAGGAAATACAGAAGTAATGAGAGATCTCTTTGAGAAACTCCCAAATAATAAAAGGATATATGTAGCAATGGGTAGAAAAACATTCTCATCAGCTATGCATCATCTTTTATTCTTAAAACAGGAGAAGGGTACAGTTTTAATAGGGGAGAATGCAGGTCAAAAGCCAAACAGATTTGGTGATTATAAAGAGATAGTTCTACCTAATTCTAAATTAAGAATAGCATGCTCTTTTAAGTACTTTGAATTAATTCCCAATAGTAATATTGATGTGATAGAACCAGATATAAAAATACCTATTACTATTGATGACTATATGAATGAAACAGACCCATTAAACAAATGGATAGAGGAACAATTGGTTTAAGAACATAAATACCCAAATCTGTTTCTATCAAATCTCTCTTCTAAAATACTAATATCAAGACATTCATTATATTCTAATATAACCGTTGCCCAATAAAACAAGAAATGATAAAATGAACAAAGAATAGGAGTAGTAATATGAATCCAACCCTTTTGACAATCCAAAGATTAGCTGATGTAGTTGGTATATTAACTGATGAATTGTTGAAACAATCATGAATAAAAACTATTACAAAACTTTACCCAAAAAGCGAATGGCCAGTGGTGCATTAATTTTGAATAAAAAGAATGAACTTCTAATTGTAAAACCAAACTATAAAGATCATTGGTCTATTCCAGGTGGAGTTGTTGATGAAAATGAATCACCCAAAAATGCTTGTATACGAGAGGTTAAAGAGGAAATTGATCTTGATATTAAAAATCCGATATTTCTTTGTGTTGACTGGACTTCACCAACACCAGAAAAAGGAGAAAGCTTACAATTTATTTTCTTCGGTGGTATTTTACAGCAAGAACAAATAAAGATGATAAAACTTCAACCTGAAGAAATTGATAGATGTCAATTTTTGCCACTAGAAAAAGCCTTGCCACTTCTTAGTGAAAATTTAAGGTGCAGGATATTACAATGCTTTAAAGCAATGAAAAATAAAACTGCACTCTACTTAGAAAACGCAAAATAAAAACCATTATAAAATATAAGTAACAACAAAAGTAATTCGGACAAAAGTTTTAAATATGGACAAATCGCAAATCCAAAAAAGAACAAACGAATTGCTTAAAAAAGTAGAGGAACCAAAGGAATTCAGAAAGGGATTACAGGAACTTCTCAAATCTTATGCGGATAAAGACATAACAAAAAATTATGAGATATTGATTCCAAATATTGGAAAGTTTTTTGGAGTTCCTCTTCCTATCTTAAGAGTAATTGCTTCCGAAATAGGGAAATTCATCCAAAAAGAACCAACAAGAGCAAAATCTTTATTGGAAACCATCTGGAATGAGGGTTCTTTTGAAGCAAGACAGATAGCAGGAAAAAGCTTAGAAAAATTCGGTTTAAAGAATCCCAAGGTTTGTTTAGATTTTATCTCTTCAGTATTATCCGATCTTAATAACTGGGCTAATTGTGATAATCTTGCTATGTTTGGAGTAGAACCAATAGTTTCCTCCAATCCAGAACTTGTTTTGCCCCTCTCAAAAAAATGGATAAAAGATAGAAATAAATGGATTAAGCGTTTTGGAGTGGTTAGTTTATTGGGATATAAAAAAATCCCAATAGAAGATGATGTCTTTAAGATTCTTGACCTAGTCATGAAAGATAATGATAAAGATATAAAGAAAGCGGTATCATGGATTTTAAGAGAAATAACAAAGAAACACCCTAATGATGTTGCAAATTTTTTAAAAAGATGGGCAAAATCAAATCCAGATAAAAATACAAAATGGATAATAAAAAATGGGATGAAGAAGTTAAGTGAAAATGAACAGAAAAAGATTCTGGCATTATTGGGTTAATATTAGAGGTAGAGCTCGGTCGCATGACAATAGACAAAAGGAAAATCAAAGATTCCCCTAAATTACCTTCGACAACTTCTTTTATCCACAAAATATTATATAAGAAAATTTGTTAAAATTATACTCTTGTTCTATGTACTTTCTCTCTTTTAGAATGTTAACCTAAATGTTTTAAATAATATCCATTAACCCTATTAATATAGTTCTTTCCGTTTAACTTAAATTCCTGAAAGATATTAAGATAATAATCTAAAGGAATATCTGTAGGTTTACTATATCTATTCTTGCTTAGATATTGGTTAATATACTTTAACTGTTTATATGTAAAAAGCTTTTTAAATGTATCTAACACAGAATAATTCATCTGATTAAAAATATATGTAATAAAATCTCTATATAAATAAAATTCTTTTTTATTAAAATCTTTACGCCCTATATTAAGCAAGACTATATCTACATTAGGCATAGGCTTAAAATCCTTCTTCTGAAACTTTTCTCTAATCTTAATTTCATACATAAATGATAATATCGTAGCTATTTGTGTATTCTTTGGTTCCCC
>JAGPKW010000143.1 GCA_018053685.1 Patescibacteria group bacterium | reverse complement strand
AGGTGGTTACTAATCAAAATATTAGAATGAGGGTAGTACAGGATTATGATAATGATATATTAGCTGCTAAGGTTGTAAGAATTATATTAAGTTATACAGAATATATTAATAGGACTGTATGGAAGAGGTATTAAAAAAATTATATGTTAAGATTAACTTCTTGTTCAAAAAGCATTTTAAAAAGGATGTTTTAATTAACCAGATAGAGAAAGAAATTAAAGATGAAAAGAAAAAGATAGAGACTGAATATAAAGAGAAGAGAAAGGATTTAGGAAAACAAAGAGAGATGAAGTTTCTTGCCAATCATGTTGATTTTAATCTAAATAGTTATAGATTGATTAGGTATAAAGATAAACATTTAGGACAAAGATGTTTTATTATTGGAAATGGACCTAGTTTAAAAGCTGAGGATTTAGAAAAAATTAAAGATGAATACTCTTTTGGATGTAATATGATTTATAAAATATTCCCAGAGACTAATTGGAGGCCTACTTACTATTTTATAGAAGACTCCTTAGCATACAGAAATCTGTTCCAAGAAATTAAAAAGTTTCAATTTCCTAAATTTGTTTCAAGTATAGCACTAGAGTGGCAGAAATTACCCTTAATACACAATGGTGTAAAATTCTTTGATTACTTATATTATTGGGAAATATATCCTGAAAAACCACCTTTAACGGTTGATTTTACCAAAGAAGTCTGGAGTATGTATAACGTTGGTCTTATGATGATTAACGCAGCAATATATATGGGCTTTAAAGAAATCTATTTGTTAGGAATGGATTTCAGTTACGACTTTTCGAACCTAAAAGAAATTAAAGTTATAGGAAAAGACGGGAAAGAGGAAATTAGGTATCTTGTAAATGGAAAGGATAATAATCATTTCGCTAAGGACTTAATTAAAGCCGGACAGCAAGTCTATAAGACCGATCCTAAATATGCACTAGAGGGTTTTAAGGTTCTGAACGAAGAATCAAAATCTCTTGGTATTAAAATCTATAATGCAACTAGAGGTGGTAAATTGGAAGTTTTTAAAAGAGTTAAATTGGAAGATGTTATTTAATAAATAATGATGAAAGTGGGAAATTCAATAAAACAGATTAAATATGATTTTAGTAATGCTGAATCTCAGAAATTATTTGAGGAATTTACTTTATTATTAGCAGAAATAACGAAGTATGTTGAAGAAAGGGATCAAAGAATAGTTTATCTTGAGGAAGAACTCACCAAGGTAACAAGAGTTAGGTATATGATAAAAGAAATTCTAAGAAAGTTGTTTTACTTGATGTATAGGATTATAAGCTATATCCCAAGGAAATTATTAGATATTATTAAAAGAATAAAAAATAAATTAGAGAATTTATTTAAATGAAAATCCTCTATGTAAATGACAATGATTTGGCTGGTAGAAGATTCAATGGGCATGATCTTCAAATTATGTTGAATAAGAAAAAGGGTTATTCTGCTAAGCAGTTTGTTATTTCGAAGGCAGGGGATAATGAGAATACTATTCCAATGATAAAAACAAATGGTGGATATTTTATAAGAGAGAAATGTATGGAATTTCATAATAAAATTTCAATGCAATCCGTTGTATATCCTTTTGGAGAATTAATTGCAGAATCAGAAGAATTTAAAGAAGCAGATATAGTACACTATCATCTAATATTCAATTATTTTATATCTTTGTATTCTTTTAAGAAATTAACTGAGATGAAACCTACTGTATGGACTTTACATGATCCTTGGGCTTTAACAGGTCATTGTGTTCATCCAGTAGATTGTAAGGGATGGTTAACAGGTTGCAAGAATTGCCCATATTTAGATAGATATGCACCATTAAAAGAAGATAATGCATCTTCAATATGGAATATCAAAAAAGATATCTATAAAGATTTAGATATTGACATAGTAGTAGCATCTCAATGGATGTATGATATGGTAAAGAAAAGTCCTTTAACAAAACATTTTGAGAGAGTACATTTAATACCTTTCGGTATAGACTTAGATTTATTTAAAAGGAGAGAAGATAGGGAAAAAATAAGAAAAAAAATAGGAATTAATAAGGAGAATTTTGTTATTATGTTTAGGCAAGATCCTCAAGAATGGAAGGGTTTGCTATATATTAAGGAGATGTTAACCAAATTAAAAACAAAAAAAGAAGTTACAATTTTGACCGTTGGAGAAACTGGTTTGTTGGAGGAATTAAAAGATAAATATCAAGTTATAGAGTATGAATGGGTAAATGATAATAATTTAATGGTAGAGTTATATTCGGCATCAGATTTGTTTTTAATGCCTTCTGTAGCAGAGGCATTTGGATTAATGGCAGTAGAAGCTATGGCATGTTCTTTACCTGTGATCGTGTTTGAAGGGACATCTTTACCGAGTGTTACATTCTCTCCTAAATGCGGTATAGCACTTAAGAGGGGAGATACAGATGGCTTTGTACAAACAGTTAACAGATTGATATCAGATCCTAAGGAATGTAGAGAGAGAGGTAACCTAGGGGAGGAATTAACAGTAGAACATTATAAAATTGAGAGATATAATAAACAATTAATAGAGTTATATACACAGATTTACTTCGAAAGTAAGAAAAAATGAAAATACTATTTTTAACTGACATTCCCCCATGTAAGAATTATACAGCAGGTTTGGTCATTAACTCCTGGTGTGATTTCCTTTTAGAGGAAGGACATGAAATCTGTTGTGCCCTTGTCCAAGATCAATCTTTGAATCCAGATATCCCTTCGGATA
>JAGPKW010000142.1 GCA_018053685.1 Patescibacteria group bacterium | reverse complement strand
ACAATATCATACCAGGTTTTACAGGAACAACATAATGATCTAAGCTTCCTTTCCCAGAACCCATAACACTTTCATTACCATGATTTGTAATAGGCTTATCAGGGAATACTCTTATAAACATTCTTGCTCCTTTATTTTTTGCTATAACTTTAGAAATAGCAACTCTAGCAGCTTCTATTTGTCTTGCTGTAATCCATTTAGATTCTAAAGCTCTAAGGCCATAAGTACCATAACTTACATTAATCTTAGATGTCGCAACACCAAGACCTCTTCTTCTTCCTTTTTGTTGCTTTCTATGTTTTATTTTTCTTGGGGAAAGTAATGACATACTATTAACTTATTATTTATTATTTACTTTTTTGTTGATCTTACAACTCTTTTCTTTATTGTCTTGACTACAGGTTCTGGCCTTTTATTAACTATATGCGCTTTTCTAACTGGAACTTTTTCTTCTTTCTGTTTATTAAATACTCCTTTACTACTATCAAATTTTTGTTCTTTTATTTTCCTAACATTCTCTTCTTTATCTTCTTTTTTTTGCTCACTCTCAAAAACTAGACCTTTATAAACCCAAACCTTAATACCAATACTGCCATAAATTGTTTCGGCTCTATCATTTGCATAATCTACATCAGCTCTTATTGTATGCAATGGAACACTCCCCCACCCTAAAGTCTCTCGTCTTGCGATCTCTACACCATTCAACCTCCCAGCCATTGAAATTTTTATACCTTTAACTCCAGCTTGTTTTGCTTTATCTATAATTTTCTTCATTACTTTTCTAAATGGAATCCTCTTTTCTATATCTAATCTCGCTTGCTCTGCAAGTATGCTAGCTGATAGATCTGCATTTTTTTGCTCTTTTATAACAACGTCAACATTAATTTTTTTATTTTTTGCATTTATAATTTTTATAATTTCATTTTTTAATTCGTCAGCTCCATTACCATTTTTACCAATTACAACCCCTGGCTTTGCAGTATTTATAATTACAGTCATCTTCTTCCCGTCTCTTTCTATTTCAACTTTATCAACAAAATGTTTATTTAGCTTTTTCTTTAAAAATTGCCTAACTCTTGCATCATCATAAATAAAATCTTTATATTGATTTGTATCAGCAAACCATCTTGAATTCCATGTTTTTGTTGTTCCTAATCTAAATAAGTTAGGCGTTGTTTTATGTCCCATATATTATTTTTTAGCTTGTTTATTAACCTTCTTAGTTCTTGGTTTTGCAACTTTTTCTACTTTTTTATCCTCAATCTTAGTTATCTTTACATCTTCTTCTATCTTTGCCTCTCCCTCTAAAGTTAATTCTACTCTAGACAATTTTTTTAAAATAGGTGTTGCCATTCCTCTTGCTTTAGGAGTATATCTTTTATACATTCCATCACTATCAACTCTAATTTCTTTTATAACTAAATCATTTTTATCTATATGATAATTATTCTCAGCGTTTGCAATGCCAGATCTTAATAACTTTAACATAGGTTCAGCTGACTTCTTATTTATAAACATAAGAGCTGTTTCAGCTTCTGTGACTTTTAATCCCCTAATTTTATCAGCTACTAATCTAACTTTTTTAGGAGAGCATTGATATTTTCTTAATATAGCTTTTACTTTCATAATATTTTTTATTTATTTTGTTGTTGAGGAGCAGTTGTTTTAGCCTGAGCTTGAGCCTTTGCCATTTTACCACCATGACCTATAAATTTTCTAGTATGAGAAAATTCTCCCAATTTGTGACCAACCATATTTTCATCAACAAGAACAGGAATATGAGTTCTCCCATTATGAACTGCAAAAACAAATCCAATCATTTCTGGTGTTATGACAGAATCTCTTGACCAAGTCTTAATAGGAGTTTTATCTCCAGGCTTTAACTTTGATACTTTTTTTAGTAATTTAGGATCTGTAAAAGGTCCTTTCTTTAATGATCTACTCATATTTTTTTATTTATTTCTTCTACTAATTATAAATTTATTAGTTGATTTTTTCTTATCTCTAGTCTTAACTCCAAGAGCCTTCTTTCCCCATAATGTCTTTGGAGCCTTAAGCCCAATTGGGTTAACACCTCTTCCTCCACCATGTGGATGCTCTCTCGTGTTCATTGCTTTACCTCTTACTGTAGGCCTTATACCTCTATATCTCATTCTTCCAGCTTTTCCCCATCTTATATTCTTAAAATCAGCATTGCATATTGCTCCAATAGTTGCTAAACATTTTTTAGGAACCAACCTTATCTCAGTTGATGGCATCTTTAATTGTGCAAATTCTCCATCAAAACCCATTAAAGTTGCATAATTACCTGCACTTCTTGCTATTTTCGCTCCGCTACCTGGAAATAGTTCAACACATGAAACCAATGTTCCTGATGGTATAAACTCTAATGGCATTCTATTACCTTCCTTAACAAATATCTTATTATTTGATGTTCTTATCTTATCTCCAACATTTACGCCCTCTATCCCTAAAAAATATTTATAAACACCATTATCAAATTTTACAAGCATAATTTCACAGTTTCTGTTTGGGTCATGCTCAAATTTTAAAACAGTGGCATCTTTATCTAAATAATCTGTTCCTTTAAAATCAATAATCCTATAATATTGTTTAACCCCAGCACCTTGATGTCTAACAGTAATTTTGCCAGTATTATTTCTGCCTGAATGTTTCTTCTTTATTGATATTAATTTTTTATTTGGATCATTTTTATTATCGCCCTTTCCAACAAGCTTGCTTGTTTTTCTCAACCCCGGCGTTATTGGGTTATATA
>JAGPKW010000141.1 GCA_018053685.1 Patescibacteria group bacterium | reverse complement strand
GGTTTAAAATGAAATTAAATTATATTATTCAGATAGGATAATAATATAAATTATAATTAGGGAAGGTTCAGAAAATGAATAATAAATTACAGAAGATATGTGAAGAAGTAAAACAAAAATCGGAGTGTGTCCTAGGTCCAAAAGCTTATAGAGATGCAGAGGCTAAAAGAATAAAACCAGAAAAAATGGACGATATGCGTTCTCAGTAGATAGTAAATAGTATCCCCTTATCAATTCCTTTCTCTTGAATTGAGCCATTGTACTACTCATTGTGAGTAATATTTATATGGATTCCTAAAAAGAAAATAGTTTAAGTTGACTCAAACTTTATTTTCATCAGGCTAATCAATTTTAAATCGCAGTAGAAGAAATAAACCATATGAAAAGTTTTAATCTTTTTCTTGACAAAATATTATCGCATAATTAATGAATTTAATAATATTAATCAAGTAGTTAATTACATAGGTATCAAATAATTAAATAATTAAAGTATGTTATATAAATGGTTCCGCAGCAATGATAATATTAAATAAAATATTATATTATTTATAAATAATTATTTAAAGGTATTGATTATGAGAAAGGCATTTTTATTATTAATATCATTTATAAATAGTTGTGGGTTACTAACATTATGTTATGCCAATCTAATTTCAATTGGAACAGGAAACTATCGTGATCTCTACTTTCCAGTTCATTCAAAAGCTGTTTATTCATATTCACAACAAATATATTATCAAAATGAAATAAATTATAAGGGTAAAATTACTAAATTAAGTTTCAGGCATTATTCTGGTGATTTTGAAAATACAAATCATTGGTGCATATATATGGGTCATACGGAAAAAACCGAATTCAACAATACTAGGGATTGGGTTCAAATAAATAATCTTATACAAGTATTTGATGGAGATGTATCTAATTATTTATCAGAAGGTTGGTTAACTATTCCTCTTACTAATCAATTTGACTATAATAATAATAGTAATTTAGTAATTGCAGTAGTTGAGTTGACTGAATTATCAAACGATGATAACTTATATTTTAATATTTATACAAAAGTGAATTCTCCTTATACGGGAATATATTATTATGGTAGTAATTATCCCAGTCTTTCTTATCCTTCTTCAATGACAGGAAACTACGGTTGTTTAAATTATATTTGTCAGATAGGTCTTGAAATTATATCGCCTCCTGGAAAACCTAGATTAATATTACCTTATAATGGAGAAGATAATATTAGCATTACTCCAACCTTAAGCTGGGATTTACCCGTTACAGTAGATACAGCACAGGGGTATAAGTTGTTTTTAAAAAGTGAATTTGAAGAAGAATATACTTTATATGATCAAATCACTATTCAATCCCACAATATTATGGAACCGCTTGATTATGAAACTACTTATTATTGGAAAGTATTAGCTTATAATGAGGGTGGAGAAGGACCTTTTTCAGACGAATGGCACTTTATCACCATAGAGGATCCGCCACTATCATTAGAAATTAACCATTTCTTTGCTTATATATCTAATATAAATAAGGTAAATTTACAATGGACAAGCCAAACAGAAATAAATTTATCTGGTTATTATATACTTCGCAGTACAAATAAGGATTTGAGTGAGGCACATATCATTAGTCCTCTAATTAATGCTACTAATACATCACAACCTAAAACTTATAGCTATACTGATTATGAATTGAATGATAGCGGAATTTATTATTATTGGTTACAGTATAATGGGTTAGATGGTACTATAGGATTTAATGGACCAATAGAAG
Source organism: Patescibacteria group bacterium (assembly GCA_018053685.1). GTDB lineage: Bacteria > Patescibacteriota > Patescibacteriia > JAGPKW01 > JAGPKW01 > JAGPKW01. The sequence continues at coordinate 1,003 of JAGPKW010000141.1, read as the reverse complement.
TAAGCTACGAAACAATATTAATACCAAATTCTGATATACTTTTGATAACTAGCTTAGATAATGTTTATCCCAATCCTTTTAATCCGATAGCCTATATACCTTATACTCTTGAATCAAAGTCAGAAGTAAAGATTTATATATACAATGCTCGTGGTCAGATGATAAAAACTTTTGATTTAGGGATTCAAGATAAGGGACATCATAGAATAATATGGGATGGAATAGATGAAGATGGCACTCTCTGTAGCAATGGCATTTATAATGTAGTTATGCGAGCAGGTAGGAGCAGCTTCCAGCGTAAAGCGGTCTTAAAGAAATAGATTAATCATTTTCCTTTTAGATGAATAATAATTCATTTTTTTAGATGTAGACCATTTATGAAATGAAAATGTTATTATTTTAATATCTTTATTATCAAGACCTTGTTTCTCAATTTTTTATAGAATTAATACCGTCAAATGTTAGAATTAATAAGAAATATATTGCAGCTAATTCATATCTCTTTCTTGCTTCTTGAGCTTATAAAAGACAGGTATTAAATAAGATATAGCAATAGAAAAGTTCATAAATATTATTTAAAATAATAGATATCTGCTTAATCAAGAAGTAATAAAAATCACAGTATATTGAGCTTTATTCTTTCTCTTTATAAAACTTGTGAATTATCAGTTCATTGTTTTAATTTAGGGAAGGGTGATGGATTTGCAAAAAGGAGATATCTTCTTCCACTTTTATTATGACTTTAGTGCAGAAAGACTTTTAACACAACCATATCTAATAGAGATTTATTTCAATTTAGCATTAAGTAATTCAGCCAGAGAGCGGACACCTTTTTCAATTTGTTCAAAGGTTGAATAAGTAAAGTTCAAACGCAGGGTATTGAATTTTTCCTGTCCTTCTGGATAGAATTTTGAGCCAGGGATAAAGGAAACTTTATGTTGACTTGCTTCAATAAAGAGTTCATCTGCATTAATATGTTCTGGAAGAGTAAGCCAGAGAAATA
>JAGPKW010000140.1 GCA_018053685.1 Patescibacteria group bacterium | reverse complement strand
AAGCATATGTAAATCCCCAAGATGCTGCCTCACGCCAACTTGGAACATTTCTATCGAGAAAAGCGGTTACAGAAGCAGCTATTGTAGCAAAACCAGCCAGATTTCTAAGAAAACACTTTCCACTCCACCCCCATCAACATAAGTCATCTCATCCTCAGTAACTACCGCAAAATTCTTTGGCATTACCATTGTTCCATCATAAGTCATTGTCATATTCATGACCATCCTCTCTAAATAAGATTTTGTTGCCTACTATGTATTAACTTTCTTTTCTCAACTCTTCTATTTCAGCTATAGATAATCCTGTTGCATTTCGTATTATTTCTATATCTAAACCTACGCTAATAAGGTTTTTTGCTGTTTCTATTTTTCCTTTTTTTAAACCCTCTTGCAATCCTTCCTCTTTTCCCTTAACTAATCCTTCTTTTATCCCTTCTTCTTTCCCCTTAACTAATCCTTCTTTTATCCCCTCTTCTTTTCCCTTAACTAAACCTTCTTTCAACCCTTCCGCTTTTCCTTCCTCTTTCCCCTCTGCTTTTGCACTATCCAGTATCCCTAATTCCTGCCCTAAATAAGCCAAATAATCTTCATATGCTTTTCTTTCCCCTTCTGGCATCATCAAATAATCAAGCTTTTTAGCCGCTAGTTTTATTCCCTTTGATTTAAAATCATCTCTTATTGCTCCATGTTTAAAGAAATACACCCATTCGTCTATATCTTCATTTATTACATCTTGGAACTTTTCTGCATATATCATATAGTATTCTGGAAATACATTTTTACTTGTTACTACTGATTTTTCTTCATCCTTATTTACTGTTTCGTGCAATACCAAAGGCTTTTTTGTATGTACTCCAAAAAGCTCTGTTGTTCCATAATATATAAAGTCTGTGTTTTCTTTTTCGTCCAATCTCATAGTATGGTATAAAATACTTACTGATATAACTTTTACTACCTCGCTATATCTACTACCTAAGTCTATGCCCTCTACTACTGCTTTTGAAGTTCCCCACAGTAGTCTTTGCAAGTAGTCTGACTCTCTTTGATTTTGTATTTCTATAATGATATATCTACCTTTTGAATCGTTGCATTTTAAATCTACTCTATTGAACTTTCTATTTTCAACTTCTCTATTACTTTCACTTTCTAATATATCTAAAACGGTTATTTCTTCTTTTAAAAGATTTGATAAAAAAGCCTCTAATACATCAAAATTCGCCTTATTTCTTAATATATATTTCATCGCCCAATCAAATCTTACTAGTTTTTTTATCCCCATTTTGCTCGCCTCCTATGTTATATAAATATATTTTAATCTCTATTATATTATAACCTTTTATCTTATTTTTGTAAATATGTTAAAATAGAAATTATATGGTTTATTTGTAAATTTACACAAAACCCCTTATCTATAAAAAAGATAAGGGGTTTTAAAAAAGGATTAAATTTCATATTTCATGAGTGAGGTTTACATACGCTTTAATCTAATTATACCTATTACTATAGATATAATACTCATTATAGCTATAACTATAGCTATAATGAGTAAAAGCTTTTTGACAAACGGTACAGATACTGTAAGGCTAGTATGTATTATAAAAATAATATCCATAAATAATATTATACTTGATATTATTAGAGCTACAGTGAATAATTTTTTCATTGTAAATCACTCCTATAAATTATGATGATCAAGAAACACTTACATTCATAGTAAGGTTCTGCACAGTATATGTTACCCTACAAGAACGAGTACCCAACTTCTTTGCCTGCATTGCTCCATTATCGCATGCACTTCCCCATCCCCATACTACACATCCTGCGAAAAATCCGCCAATACCTCCAATCAAAGCACCTACAGCTCCTGCTCCAAGCCAAGCACCAAGTAATGTAGAACTTACAGCAACAGTAAGTGCCAAACCATAAAATTTCCAAGCCGTAGAATTTAAGTCATTGTACGCATCTTCTGCTGAGCTAAAGTAGTGAGTTGCAGTTCGATAATATCCCCCATCTACATATGTCATCTCATCCTCAGTAACTACCGCATAATTCTTTGGCATTACCATTGTTCCATCATAAGTCATTGTCATATTCATGACCATCATCTCTAAATAAAATTTTGTTGCCTATGTTGTACACCATATAAGTTTATATGTGAACGCTTTATACTATTTAGACTCTAAAACACTTTATTTTATGGAGCTTAGTATTGCAAGGATTTCGACTCTGCGGAGTCGACCGGGCTTTCCGGTCGCCCTGGACCTTCGGTAAAATATCTCTGCCTTATACATATAGCTGAATAGTAACATTCAATCAAGTATTTTAGAATATTAGTAGTATTAGGTCTTAAAGCGTTTTCACCAAATTAAAATAATTATATTTACCAAAACCAATACTTTTTCTTAATAAAAATATAAATTCCACACATAATTAAAATAATCATAATCGCTGAAAAAATAATAATGAAATTAAATTTAAATCCTTGTAGTTTTTTAATTGTAAGTAAATACTGACCGTTGTAATCAACTTCTATTGTATTTTTTGAAATTAAAGATTTTATTTCTTCATATTTATTTTTATTATTGTTATATAAATACATATATTTGAAATCATTTTTTGAATCAATGAATTCCACTTTAATTTTTCCAGGTAATTTCACATCTTTATTTATAAAAATGCTTTTTCCATTTTCATTTTCTTCAAATATTAATTCTGTATTTAAACTATTTTTTACATTTTTTACATCTCTACCGTTTAAAGTAATAGTATACCCTTTGGATTCTACAATTAATTTTTTATCG
>JAGPKW010000139.1 GCA_018053685.1 Patescibacteria group bacterium | reverse complement strand
TCTTGGTCTGCTGTAAATCCAATAATTCTTGTAGGTGCTATCATAGCTTGCTCTATTCTTTCCATTTTGGTTTCAATGTCTTTCATTCTCTCTGATAAACCAAAGCAGGCTGAAGATAAATTTTTTATATCTTGCGTTATCTGCTTGTTGATAAGATTTTGTATTTTTCTAACTTCACTTACTCTTCTTGATATATTATTAACCTTATTCCTAATTAATCCTATGTCCCGTTTAATATTATCCATTTTCCCCTCCAATATCTCTTAAATCTATTGTGCATTGCCAGCTTGCAATGCCATGCTTTGGCGAAACAGAACAAAAGAATTGTGATGGTGGGCAATATTTATTTTTAGCCATAGTTCTCAATGCATATGGAGTATATCCACACACAGAACCACACATAATCACTTGCCCTCCTGAAACACTTAATATATTTGGTGTATGGAAGTGTCCTAATATTAGGTATTGAAAGGTATTTCCTATCTGCTCTATGACTGATTTTATTTCTGTATAACTGCTTTCTATCCCATAAAATGGTGTTCTCTGATTAATTTTTATCATATGACCGTGTGTAAAGCAAAACCCCCAATCATAAATATTGAATAATCCGAATGGTTGCGTTGGTATTTGAAATTCTACATTTTTTAAGTTTTTACATTTTTCTTCTACCATTCTCCACATTATATATTCAAAGTTAGCATATTCTGGGAGCCCTTTTTGTATTACATTATGATTGCCGTATATAGCCTTTACATAAACATTTTTATAATTTTGCGATAAAGCCAATAATTGATTTGCGTATATATTGCCTGCTATCATTATTTGTTCTACTATATTATCTTTAGAAATATTAATTTTCTCAAAATTACCTTCAACTAAATCTCCATCATATACTGCATAACAATTATCCATCTTTCTTGTTAATCTGCGTTCTTCTGTAAGTGTTAAGAATTTTTCAGTATAATACTTAATCCTTTTTTCTGCTACCTGTTTATTGTATTGCATATTGGTTGCAGGTGCTTCTAATTCATCTACTACAAATCCTATATGGGCATCTGCATTTAAAAATAATGCGGTCTCTTCAGAACGGTTTGTTGTTTTAGACGGCTTCCATTGTTCTTTGCTCTTATTAAAGGGTGTTATGTTATAGCTAATAAGAGATACCATTTCATTGACTATGTCAGTTCTCTTCCGAAATCTCTCATATTCTTTTTTGTAAAATTCAAGGTCTCTTTCTATTTGTTTGTCTTCTTCTGATGCAAATATTTCTTCGTAAGCCTTTTCTATTTCATACTCTGTTATGTCTGGAAAGACCTTTTTAGCTTTTTCAAACAAGGTTGACTTAGTCAATCTGGGTCGTAATTGTTGTCTAATCCAATCTTTTATGCTCATTTCTTGCCTCCAATCTATTTAATTCTTCTTCTAATTCTTCTGATGATACTCCATCAATAACAAAATAATCTACCTCTTTGAAGTCTATAGCCTCTCTAATTTTTTCAAATATTTCACTTGGTAAAAGTAATCTAATTTCTGCTATGTCATAAGGATAATCCTCATTCCATATTTCTATCCTGCCACCTGCATAATTAGGATGTTCTTTAATAAATTCCCTATTCAAAATAGCCTCTTCCACTACACTAAACCACCACTTCATTTTATTCATTTACTTTCACTATAGAAATTATATATTCTATCACATAGTTCTTTAGGATTATGAAATCTAAAATAACGTCCTTCATATTTATTGCTTTGATTGTATGGATAATCTGGAAGTAGCAATATTACTGTTCCTTGTGATATAAATGTAGCAAGAGTTTTTATGTAATTTTCTATCTCCTGAAAGCAGTCATCTATAATAACAACCTTTATCTCATCTTGTATTCTTTCAACAATATCTTCTACAATTTCTGCTTTAGTAACTGTTTTTAGAACAGGAATATAAATGCCTTCCCTATCGTGTTTTAAAACCCAATCAGCGTTTTGTTTTATATATGGATTGTTAGAAATATAGTATCTTTTTACGCCATATTGCGAACAAATATTAAGAATGCCATCAAAAAATATTGTGGGAGGGGCTTCTACTGACGCCTTTTCATCTATTAATTCAGAAAAAGATTTATTATTAATCTTTTCATTATATTTTTTAGGTAAATCTACTCCATACTGATTACAAACATACCTTACGCTATCTCGTGCAACTCCATCTAAATCAAGAAAAATAATTTTTTTCACTTATCGCCTCCTTATTTTAAATTTTTTTGTTCTTCTTCTCTTAGCAAAGCATACAAAAGAACAAGGTAATTAATGGTATCAATTATCTTTGGTAAATATAACCCAGTCTTTGTTTCGCCTTTATCGATGAAGTTCTGTATAGCTACAAAATGCTTTAGCATATATCCCCATAAAACCTTACATTTTGATATTTTCCTTAATTCGCTACCCCGTTTAAAGTTGCTAAGCCTATCAGAGCCATCCGTATAAACTATATTTTTCCTTTGTAAAACATCTTTACAAGTATTAAACAACTGTTCTACTATTTCATTAAATTCATCTTCCCTCATTTTTTACCTCCTATTTAATTGTATTATATTTTTAAAACTTGTCAAGTATTTTTATTAATTTTTTCTAATTTTTCTAAAAGTTGCTTATTTTTTTCATCATTATTGTCAAAACTAATAAAAATCTTTAATTTTTCATTAATATCCTTAACTTTTTTTAGTTCTGTGAGTAAATAATATTTATCATCTATACCTAAAAGCCTTTTAAGACCATCAAATAATACTGGTATTAAGTTTGATGTATCT
>JAGPKW010000138.1 GCA_018053685.1 Patescibacteria group bacterium | reverse complement strand
TTTATTGTTATTATACTATATTTAATATAGTATTATTATTAATAATTAAGTATAATTACATTATATATGGTGGATGTAGCTCAATTGGTTAGAGCACTGGTTTGTGGCACCAGGGGTTGTGGGTTCAAGTCCCATCTTCCACCCCAGGTAAGAGTTTCAAGTATTTACGTTCAGAAACATTGATTTTACCAGTTGGTCAATTAAAAACATGTCTTTCGTATTTTCCATTGATATAACCATGTTCTTAAAGAAGTCCATAAAAGTATCAAACAGGGATGTCAATATATCTATTCGCGCTTCATATTGGCTATCTTCTACCTCATACTCTCCGATGTCTTGTTTTAAATCTTTTACCTCTTCTAGTTCCTTGATTATTAAGTCATCTAATTTTGTTAGCTGTGACATTGTATAAGTATTGTTTAATTTTAATTAATTGTAGTATAATGACTTTGAAAGGATAAGCTATGGCGAATTCTGATTTTTTACGAGCAAATACAAATCAACATTCAATTAAAAACTTAAAATCCAAAAGTATGGATAGAGATATTGATATTGCGGTGCATCTATTAATGGATAAACTAGAAGTCAAATATCCAGAAATTGTTTTTGAACATCAAAAGAAAATGTTACTTTCAGATATCGTAGCGTCACTTGCTCTACAATTCCCTGAATATGCGAAATATTTTAAGTATGAAAAAGAAAGTAGTTTTATTAAGCCTGATGGTGGTTTTCTCTTTGCAACTAATAAGAGAGGTGAAAGAAGGCTTATTTTGGTCGCTGAAGTGAAGAGACAAGGAACTAACGATAAAAGACTAACAGAAGGTTTGAAGGAACAAGCCAAAGGAAATGCGATAGAAAGATTAGGGAAGAATCTTATTGGAATAAGAACACTTTTTAAGAATGAGGGGATATTACCTTTTATATGCTTTGGAAGTGGTGAAGACTTCAAGGATGGTTCAAGTATAAGAGATCGAGTTATTACTATGAACGAGTTTTTCCCACTTAACCAGATATTTGTTGAAAAAGATTATACACCATTTGAGCCTGTTTCTATGCTTTTTAGATATGAAACTTGGAGTATAGAAGAGATGTTATCACAGATGGAGATAGTTGCTACAAGAGCGATCGAATATAAGTTTGTTTAGTTCTTTTTTAGTAACCACAGTAATTCTTTTACCATAATACTTCTATTTGATAGATTTCTTGATCCTCTATATGTATTGTATTCTTGTTCGAATAAAGTCCAACTTCCGTGCTTCTCAAGTAGTTTCTGGAAATTATCAATTGGAATTATTCCTTCATTATTGTATGAAATAAGAATGTATTTCGCTTTTGTGTTCTTCAATAAATCATCCATAACTAATTCAGCTTCTTGTCTTTTATTATATTTTGATTTATTCCATTCTTTTGCAATTCCACTTACTCCATCTTGTATTTCAATTGGTTTCCCACCATTAATAATATTTAGCATGAAGTAATTTGATCCATAAGGATGCTGATTGTATGGAGGATCGTAATAAGCAAGGTCAACTTCTGGGATTTCCTTTACAAGTTGATTTATGTCTTTTTGATATACTTCATATTCAGTTTCTACGTCCGAAAAAATAGGAACCTCTAAGTTAATTTCTCCTAATATACGTGTCAATGCGTTTTCTCCATTACCTCCAAAATGCCCAATACCATTTTTCTTATGAAAGCCCTTGAATACACCAGATGTATTTGTGTGAATTGATGATTCTATTAGTAAGTTTGCTAAACAATACTTTTTATATTTGGGATCAACTTCTTCTATTAAGAACCTTAAATTATCAATAATTCTTGCATTTCGATTAGTATAAAATACTCTTTCTCCAGGCTGAATATTTTTATCATCTTTAGGTGAATAGTTCTTGGTAATAAAATAATCTGAAGCGGTCTTTTCTAGCTTTCTTTTATTCAAATATTGAATAATTTCTGAAAGTTCTTTCAAGTTTATTTCACTTTTATTTGCTAAATAAGCAGAGTTTATGGTAAAGGCATAGGCTTCCAAATCATTAGAAATAACCTTTTTGGAGTGGTATTTTAATAATCTTGATATGACTCCACTTCCTGCAAAACCATCTAAAGATACTATATCTTCGGTACCCAATTTTTTCTTAACTTCTCTTATTCCTTGATTAATAAATCCAACTAATCTTCTTTTATTGCCAATATATGTAATAAGATGAGATGTAAAATATGGTTGGTTTAGATCAATAGGATCGTCTAAATCTTCAAATAAATATAATTTCTGAGGATTATTTTTCATATCCTTAGTATATGCTAAAAATTGCTGATAGTCTAGTTTAACTTAATCCAACGAAACTAATTAATATCTTCTCCATTGAGAAATAATTAACCTCCAATATAATTGCAGAAATAAAGGTAAACATAGTAATCCTAAGGAAGACCACTAGAGGAAAAGAACGGTTTCCTCGGTTATAAACATAAAAAAGAAAACTTGCAAGATATATAATTATCTGGATTATATTAACCCAAATTTCTCCTTACTATTTTTTCTCCCCTTTAACCTGTTTCTTCTTCTCTCTACTCTTTTTCTCTCTCTTTCCTCTTTCATCTTACTACTAGTAAAAGAAATATCATATTGTTCTTAAGTAATATTCAACTTTCTCTAAAATCTTAAGCATAGCCCAAGTATCTAACTTACAATATTCTAGAAGATTCTTTCTCATTATAAAAATAAATACCTAGTATTCGTATATTCGTTATAAGTAGAAGTTTTTAATTACGTAAAGCTATCCAATTCGACTTATCATCGACATCGGTTTTCTAATTCTGACAACT
>JAGPKW010000137.1 GCA_018053685.1 Patescibacteria group bacterium | reverse complement strand
CCTCCTAATATAAACACGTTCATTTCTCCGTTTCCTTAGCTACGTTAATACTATCCAACACTTCATTTATATCAAATAAGCTGTAATCTTTTTCCGTTAATCCATATTTCATTTTAAATACAACATTTTCATCTAATCTGACAGATATATTTGTTGTAAAAACCAACACTTCTTCGGACATATTTGTTTGGGGATTGTGATAGTATTCTTCCTTCTCCTCAATATAATTAGAATATCTGTATCCGTTTTTAGTATATCCTTCTGTTATATGACCCAAATATTCAATTGCAGTATTGCCATCATTTATATAAACCATAAATTCTTCTTTATCATCTAAATAATAATTCAAGTAGCAAAAGAAACCTTCCTTTTCCCGGGACTCGTAATAATTTACTCCACGATAGTTCTTAACATAGAAATATGGTACCTTAAAATTAACCTGTCTTACAGTGTTGCCGGATACATCCTCATCATGGACAATTAAAAATTCATCTCTCCAGGGACCGGTGGTCAATGTATGAGTAATAGAGTTAATCATTACTTTGGCATCAAATTTATCAAAATCCTCATTAAACAATCTGTAATCTAATTTACAAATTACATTGTCATCCAATTGAACAAATATATAGGATATAATCCTTCCATCGAAGCTTTCAGAAACATCATCTGTAAAATAAACATATCTATAGCCATTTTCGCTGATGCCTTCTTCGATTCTTCCGTTAACAAATATATCTTCATTTACATCAGAATTATTTAAAGTATATATTCTCCCTACGTTTTCAATAAAGGTTGCATTTTTATCTGATTCATATATGAAATCCTTCAATGATATATAACAGCCTTTATTGTCTTCTCTATGATAAAAGTAAATGCCCGGGGAGTCCAAATGATATATGGATGGTATCTTAAGTCTTATTTTATACAGAGTCTCATTATAATACCAATTACCCTCTTTATCATTTATATAAGGTGTTGCACCTTCCACATCCTGCCACAACTCTTCTTCTTTTTCAGAATTGTCTTTATCCTTATATAAATTATAATCATCAATATTAAAAGTCAATCTCATAAAACCATCAGGGTCGTTATATTCAATTATTTTATTACTAATCCATTTTGGGCTGAACCCTTTAGTTATTGATTTTGCTATTTCAATTTTTTCACCGGTATATAAGTTTAGAAAATATAAATACACCGGTGTTTGATTTTGCATAAATTCATCATAAGTGCCGCTTTCATAAAATTCCGGCTTTGTGCTGTAAACAATTGAGCCATTATTGGGGTTTAAATCAATTTCGGTTATACCATAGCTTTCACCGGCATAATATGTTTCTAAAGTTGAGTTTTCAATATCTATCAGGTGGAAGGCCATGACATAAGCATTCCATCCTGTTGTAACCCAAAGCTTTGTATTATCCTTTGACCATTTGATAAACTTCACTTCTACCGGATGTCCATCGTAAACATTTTCAGCATTATTGTATAATTTGCCATTAAAACGATTTTCATAATTTTCATCAAGTACGGTTATTTCATTATTATCCAAATTATAATAATCTTGTATAAACATATATTTATTATCCGGACTGAAATCAAATTTCAGCGAGCTTCCCTCATATATTACCTTTTCATAGCTTTCATCATCATGATTATACCGGATGATTTTACAATTACTGTTTAAATCCTCCCGATAATTTACAAAATAGTAATTATCCGATGCTTCAATTTCTATAATATTTCCCTTTAATAACATTTCTTTGGCATCGTTATATTTCCATAGCATATAGTATGAGTCAACAATGTCAGGCTTGTTCACTTTGACAACAACATAATAAGTATCTTGAATCCTTTTAATATCTGATAATTCAATATCTTCTTTTACTCCGGATTCAACTTTAATATCTTTAATAACTTGTTCTAAAATTTCATCATGACCCTTGTTATCAATAACTTTTTCTTCAATTTCGATGGCATTATTGTTGACTTTTTCTTCTTCCGTGTTTTGAGAATCTTCTATGCCTTGTATTTCTTTTTCTGTTGCAACTGAACAAGAACTGAATATTATTAATGAAAATATTAAAAATACCAGAAGTTTGATTTTCATTTTTTGCCCCCGCATATATGTTTGTACACCATAGTACATTTACTGCAAAACCATGTTATTGTTCAATATTCTACATATTATAATATAAGTTTGCTCTCTTGTTATATTTGATTTAGGAGAAAATATATCATTACCGACACCCTGCATGAATTTGTTATCAAGAACAAAATTCACTGCATCAACAGCCCATTCTGATACTTCCTTTTTATCATTTAATTTTGCTTCATCTGCAACAGTATTCAGTCCTAAATATTTCGCCAAATTAGCAAGCATTACAGCTGCTTCTTCTCTCGTAATTTCACTTTCTCCGTCAAAAATACCGTTGCCTCTTCCCTTAACGATTCCTAAGTTCAGGCAAATTGCAACATCTTCATTGATTCCATCAACAAAGGTCTGAGTCAGGTTTACAAGGTCAATATTATTATCCTCAATGATTTCTTCTCTGGTAGTATCAAAGTATTCCTCCAGGAATTCTACTATTATGCTACAGAATTCATACCTTTTAATATTAAAGGTATAAGCAGCCTGATATTCAAATGGAACCAAATTGCTTTCTATGGCTTTGCTGACCTCTTCCACAGCCCAAGCTGATGGACCCTTTGTCTGTTTAAAATAATCAATCCTTCTGTCAAAGCTTCTATTTGTTTGCCACAATCCTGCTAATAGGTCCTCACCTCCGATATTAACAAGAGATATTGTGGAATAATACGAAGGAGTA
>JAGPKW010000015.1:11082-12546 GCA_018053685.1 Patescibacteria group bacterium | reverse complement strand
CCAAAAAGAATTGAAAATTTAATGGTAGATAAAGGTATATCTCATATAATATCTATATCTGGATTTAATATAAACATAATTGTAGCTTTTATTTATTTTTTATTCATTAACATTGGCGTGAATAGAAAAATTGTGTTTTATATTATATCTCCAATATTATTTTTGTTTTCTATTATGACAGGGCTTAATCCACCTGTATTAAGAGCATCTATTATGATGTTTTGTATATTATTTATGCAACAAATTGGTAGACCCTATAATACAATTAAAATATTGCTTTTTGTTTGCTATATAATGCTTTTATATAATCCTAAATATATTCTTGATGTATCATTTTTATTATCATTTTTATCAACGTTTGCAATTATATTTATAAAACCTAAAGTTGAAAAGAAAATACCTGATAATATTGCTAAATATCTTGAAAATATAATATCAACTTTTTGTATATTTTTTATTACCTCTCCTATTGTGTTTATATTTTTTAATAAATTAAATTTTATGTCTATATTGTATAATATTGCGATATTACCATTTATATCATATTTATATTTATTTTCTTTTCTTTCTTTAATATTTAAACCATTAGCATTTATACCTTGCTGTATTCTTGATTATATATATTTATTGATTTGTTAAAATATTTTATACATTATATAATATAGATATAAATATTAAGAAAATAGTAATGAAAAGGTCTGTATATTTAGTATTGTTTTTAACAATGCTGTTTAGTTTTTGTAAAACAGCATTTGCTTATATTCCAAATGATCCATATATATCAAAACAATGGTATTTAGATGCAGCAGATGTTTACAAGGCATGGGATATAACAAAAGGATCTAGTGATATAATTGTTGCTGTCATAGATTCTGGAGTAGATTACAATCATATAGATTTAAAAGATAATATATGGGTGAATAAGAAAGAAATACCTGATAATGGCATTGATGATGATTTTAATGGCTATATTGATGATGTTCATGGATGGGACTTTGTTAACAATGATAATGATCCAAAACCTGATATTGATGTTAGTTGTTTAGCTGAAAAAAAATGCTCTTTAGAAGGAGTAAATCATGGGACTGTTATATCTGGTATAATAGCAGGTATACAAGATAATAATGAAGGAATATCTGGCATAGCTCCAAAAGTTAAAATTATGCCACTTAAAGTATTAGATCCAAATGGTGGAGGGAATATAGAAGATGTTATTTCTGCTATACGTTATGCTCAAAATAATGGGGCATCAATAATTAACATGAGTTTTGTTGGGTCTATTGATAGCTCTGAATTAAGAAAAGTAATGAGCGATGCAGCAAAAAGTAATATTATATTTACTGTTGCTGCTGGAAATAATATTGATGGTGGTTATAACCTAAACATTATTCCTATGTATCCTGTTTGTTCTAGTTTTGATGATATGGTTAAAATTGGTGTTAGCTCAATAGATAAAAATGATAT
>JAGPKW010000015.1:0-10982 GCA_018053685.1 Patescibacteria group bacterium | reverse complement strand
GGTGTTAATGTTGCTACATGTAATTTAAATGGAGATTCTAATTATAGTATTGTTACATCTCCTGTTAGCTCTGGAGGATCTCATATTAGGATATTTAGTAAAGATGGAAAATTAGAAAAAGAATTTTTTGCTTATAGTAAAAATATAATTAGTGGATATCCTATATTTTGTGCTGATACAAATAATGATAATAAAGATGAAATTATTATTCTTAATAATAGAACTAAAAATCTTTCTTTAGATATATTTAATGGAATTGGTAATAAAATTAAAACTATTACTCTTAGTGAGAAATCTAGTAAATTAAAAAATTATAGTCTTATGTTTATAAAAAATATTGAAGAATATAAACAAAAAATAATATTAAATACTAAAGGGCAGAATAGCTCAATAGTTGAGATATTTGATACAAAAGGTAATATATTAAGTAATTTTAATATTGCTATTAAATAAAAAATAATTTTAATAATATGGCGAATAATGCAAAAAATGTCTTAGTAACAGGAGGTGCTGGATTTATAGGCTCTAATTTATGTGATGAACTTGTGAAAAGAGGAAATAATGTTTTATGTATTGATAATTTTTCAACTGGGAGTCAAAAAAATATTGATCATCTTTTACAGTCAACGAATTTTGAGTTTATAAATCATGATTTAACTCAACCTATAAATCTTGAAGAATATAGGGAGGCGCAAAAATTTAAAACAGAATTTTATGGTATATCTGAAATATATCATTTAGCATGTCCTGTTGCTTCTACTCAATTTGAAAAATACTCTCTTGCAACTCTACTTGCTAATTCTCATGCTACAAAAAATGTTTTAGATATTGCTTTAAAATATAATTCAAAAGTATTTTTTGCCTCATCTTCATCTGTTTATGGAGAATCTTATGATAATAATTTTTTTGTAGATGAAAAATATCAAGGTATTGTTAGCAACTTATCAGAAAGAGGTATATATGATGAAGGTAAGAGATTTGCTGAGTCAATGTGCTATACATATAATAAAGTAAACAATTTAGATGTAAAAATAGGGAGAATCTTTTCTACATTTGGCCCAAGAATGCAAATAAATAGCGGAGTATTTATGGCTGATGCAATAATATCTGCTTTAAATAATGAAAAAATAATTACAAACTACAAAGAAAACGATGTTGGATCTTTTTGCTATGTAAAAGATACTATTGAATGTATACTTTTGATTATGGAGACAGGTAAGTTTGGACCATATAATATAGGGAATCCAGAAGCAATTAAAATTGCACAGATAGTTAATATTATTAAAAAGATTATTGGCTCTAATTCTGAGATAGAATATAATCCTAATGCAAAAAATAGACTTATACCTGATATAGGCCTTGTAAAAGAAAAATTTGGGTGGTTTCCATTAACTCTATTAGAAGATGCATTAAGAGATACAATAGATTATATGAAAGCTGCTAAAAATAGTTTTAATGCAGGGGATTTTTTTAAAGAAGATAAAAGTGATGAGGCTAAGTTAAAAGAATCTACTGAATCAATTGAAAAGAATAAAAGTGAATCAAATATTTTTAGAATGATATTTAAAGGGTAAAACAAATAATGTTTGGGATAAACATATTACAAAATCCTGAAATACAGAATATAAACTTCAATAATCCTACCTGGGATATGTTTATTTTGTTATTGTTTATAACTATTGCATTTTTTTATGGGATATTTATTGGTAGAGATAAAATATTGCATTTATTATTAAGCTCTGTATTTGCATTTTTGATTGTAAAAATAGATCCATTTTTATCATATGTTAAAGGATTAAAAGAAAGTGAAATATCAGTTATAAATATGTTTTTATTTTTGTTTCTTACTATATTTTTTTATATTATGTTAATAAAAAGATCTATATTATCAAATATAGATAGTTGTGCTCCTAGATTTTTCCATGTTTTTGTTTTTAGCTTTTTACACTCTGGGCTAATGATAAGTCTAAGTTTAAATTTATTGGATGATAAGACTTTATCTAATTTTGGTCCTTTAATACACAATATTTTTATAAATAATATTGCTCTGTTCTTGTGGATTTTTTGTTCTATATTAGCCATAATTTTTATAAAAGGCAATAAAGAATAATAAATCATTGACTTTTTTTCAACTAAGTGTTATTTTAGTTATTAAATAAACTACTTTTTAATAACAAAATAATGGAAAATAACACAAGTAAAGAAATAAAGATCAATGAAAAAAGGAATGATCTAGATTATCTAATGGATAATATTTTTTCTGATTTGCCAAAGAATGAACAAGATATTATAAAAAAAAGATTTGGTATAACTGACAGAAAGCATACTCTAGAAGAAATAGGGCAAGAATATGGCGTTACAAGAGAAAGAATTAGACAAATAGAAAATGCTGTTATAAAGAAGATTATTACTATTAACAAAAAGAATGAAACATTAATAAAGCTGAAAAATAGTATTATTGAGTTTGTTAAAGAATATGGTGGATTTGCAGAAGAATGTTTTCTAATTGATAAATATTTTGAAAGTTTAAATGAGAATGAAAAGAAATTCGTTGAGTTTTTATTATCTAAAATATTTGCTGATGAATTAGTCCAATATAAAACAAAAAATAATAAAATATATTATAGATTAAAAGAAGTAACAACTGAATCTTTAGATAAGGTATTAAATGAAGTTAATAAAGTTTTAGAAGATATAAAAGAACCATTACAATTTGATGATATATTTGAGAGATTAAAGATGAGCGGTGTTGTTGATGATGTTTCTAGAAAATTACAAGCCTTTGTTAGTGAATCAAGAGAAGATACTCAAGAATTCTTTAGAAAAGTATTAGAATCATATTTAAATGTTTCTGATACAATTAAGAAAAATGTTGTTGGCTTGTGGGGTATAGGAGAATGGAAAACAATATCTCCAAAAAGAGTTACTGATAAAATATATATAGTGTTAAAAAAAGCTGGTAAACCTTTACATTTTAAAGAAATTACAAGATTAATAAATGAAAGTAAGTTTGATAAAAAACCTGCAAGAGATGTTACAATTCATAATGAGCTTATATTAGATGATAGATATGTATTAGTTGGGAGAGGTATATATGCATTAAAAGAGTGGGGTTATAAAAGAGGGAATGTTGGAGATATAATATATGAAATATTAAGCAGAGGTAAACCTTTAACTAAAAAAGAAATATTTGATGAAGTATCAAAGCAAAAAATTGTAAAAGAATCTACAATATATTTAGCATTAACTAATGATAAAAGGTTTAGAAAAACCAGTGATAATAAATATGAGTTAGCAAAATAACACTTCTTATTTTCTCTATATATTGATATAATATCTATATATTTATATTATTCAAAAAGCGTTTTTATGAATGAATTTGTTGTTTTTTTAGATTCAATTTTTGCCGGAATATCTAATTTTTTTGGTAGTTTTAATTATTTAGAGTTTTTAAATTATTTAGATAAGCCATTTTATGTTTTATTCTGGGTATTTTTTAAAAATGGTGGTTTTTTATTATATTGCGGAGTTCTAATGTGGTGTATTTTTAAATATTATCAGAATGCAATTAATGGTAAATATGCTAGTAAATCTAAAAAAGTATACTTATCTATAAATATACCAAAAAATAATGAGCAGACTCCTAAGAGCTTAGAGGCTTTATTTATACAAATTGCATCAACTAATTCTAGTCCAAATTTTAAAGAAAAATATTTTGAAGGTAAATCATCTAATGAGACATTTTCTTTTGAAATAGTAAGTTTGGGTGGATATATACAATTTATAGTAGGAACACCATCTCAATTTAGAGATTTAATAGAGTCTTCTATATTTGCACAATATCCTGATGCTGAAATTATAGAAGTTCCTGATTATACTGTAAATTTTCCACAAAAATATCCTAATGAAGAATATAACTTATGGGGGACTGAACTAAAAATAACAAGCGAGGCTAAGGATAATCCTGATATTTTACCAATAAGAACTTATAATGATTTTATTGATTTAAATGCTGAAGAAAATAATTTTAAAGATCCACTTGCTGCTATTCTTGAATTTATGAGTAAAGTTAATAGAGATGAAAATGTGTGTATTCAAATACTTGTTAGAGCTTTACCTCCATCAACTAAAATAGACCCTTGGAAAGAAGCAGCTAGAAAACAAATAAAAAAGATTGTCGGTATTGAAGATAAAGAAGAAAAGAAAGAAAGCGGGGCGGCAAAACTATTTAAACCTTTTATTACAATATTTAAAGATATTATATCTATGATAATATATAATGATTTAGCTAAAGATCCTGAGGCTAAAAAAGAAGAGAAGAAAGATACAACAAACTGGATGACAAAATTATTACCTAATCAAAAAACATTTGTAGAAAATGTTGAAAAGAAAATTTCTAAGACACCACTTGAATGTAAAATTAGACTTTTATATGTTGCAAAAAAAACTGTTTTTTCTAAAGGTAAGGTTGTTAGTGGATTATTTGGGACAATAGGCCAGTTTAATAATCCACAAGGAGCTTCTCTTGTTTCATCTAAACCTGTTGCTACTAGTGTTGATTATTTTTTTGTTAAAAAAAGAGTAGCTGAAAGGCAGAATCTTTTAATTAAAGGATATTGTGGAAGAAGTATGGGTAAAGGTCTTGAAAGATTTTATTTAAATACAGAAGAACTAGTTTCTTTGTATCATTTTCCTATTTCTACTGTTAAAGCGCCTTTTCTTACAAAAGTTGAGAGCAAGAAAGTTGAGCCTCCAATGGACTTACCTATTCTAGAATAAAAATAATCTATTGCAAGAAAATTGAAATTATTGTATACTATTTTCATTGCCAGCTTAGCTCAGTTGGTAGAGCTGCGGTTTTGTAAACCGTCGGTCGGGGGTTCGAGTCCCTTAGCTGGCTCCGGTAATAATTAATAAAAGAATATGTCACAAGATAATTTAATAGCGCTTGCATGTTCAGAATGTAAAACTGTTAACTATTATACTCATAAAAATAAAAAGACATTAAAGAATAGATTGGAAGTTAACAAGTTTTGTAAGAAATGCAGAAAACATACAATGCATAAAGAAACAAAGTAACGTAGAAATACGTTATTTTTTGTTGAACATATAATTAAAAAATGATAATATTATATTATTAATAAATAATTTTATATTATATGGAGAATGCAATGGATAGCATAATATCTTTTTGTAAAAGACGCGCTTTTGTTTTTCCATCATCTGAGATATATGGAGGAATGAGTGCTATTTATGATTATGGACATTATGGAGTTTTACTGAAAGAAAATATAAAAAATGAATGGCTAAAACATATGGTTCAGTATAGAGATGATATGTATGGGCTTGATAGTGCTATATTTATGCATCCTCTTACATGGGTTGCTTCTGGACATGTTGGTGGTTTTAATGACCCACAAGTGGATTGTAAATCATGCAAAGCAAGAATAAGAGCTGATAATTTATTAGAGGAATTTGGAATAAATGCTGATAAAGAATCTATTGAGTTTATAAACAATGAATTAAATAAATTAAGAGAACAAGGTAAATTAAAATGTCCTAATTGTGGTAGTAAAGATCTTACAGAAGCTAAGGTATTTTCTTTAATGGTTAAATCTAATATTGGTTCTCCTACTGATGCATTAACAGAAGAAAATGTTGTATATTTAAGACCAGAAACATGTGGTGGAATATATTTAGAGTATAAAAATATTGTTGATAATTTACATCCAAAAATGCCTTTTGGTGTTGCACAAGTTGGAAAAGCTTTCAGGAATGAAATAGTTGCACGTCAGTTTATATTTAGGACAAGGGAATTTGAGCAAATGGAAATGCAATATTTTCATAATCCAAAGGATACAAAAAGTATATTTGAATTATGGAAAAAAGAAAGATGGAATTGGTATTTAGAATATGGTATACAAGAAGATAAGATTCATTGGTATAAACATGAAAAATTAGCTCATTATGCTAGTGATGCTTATGATATAGAATATAATTTTAAATGTCTTAATGGGTTTAAAGAAGTTGAAGGAATACATGACAGAGGAAATTGGGATCTTTCACAACATTCTAAATATTCTGGTGTTGATCTTTCATATTTTGATCAAGAAACTAATGAAAGATATGTCCCACATATAGTAGAAACATCTGTTGGCTTAGGAAGATTATTTTTAATGTTTTTAGATAATAGTTTAGTTGAAGAAGAATTAGAAAATGGAGAAAAGAGAACTGTATTAAAAATTGATAAAAGACTTGCACCTATTAAGATTGCTGTATTTCCTCTATTGAAGAATAGAGAAGAATTAGTTAATGGTGCAAAGAGTATTTATAATGCATTGAAAAAGAGTTTTATGTGTGAGTTTGATGATAATGGCAATGTTGGTAAAAGATATAGGAGACAAGATGAAATAGGCACACCATACTGTGTTACTTTTGATTTTGACTCATTAAATGATGATGCTGTAACTGTTAGAGATAGAGATACAATGAAACAAGAGAGAATAAAAATAGAATTTTTAAAAGAATATTTTAAAGAAAAATATGATAAATAATTATAAAATTAAAAAATTAAAGAATGGTATTAATTTGATTACTGTTCCTGTATTAAATGTTGATACAGTTAATACAATAGTATATTTCCCAGTTGGATCTAGATATGAAGAGAAAGATTATAATGGGATATCACATTTTATAGAACATATGATGTTTAAGGGCACTGAAAGACGCCCTAATACTTTATTAATTAGCACTGAGCTAGATTCTTTTGGTGCTATTTATAATGCATATACAGGTAAAGATTTAACAGCATATTTTATTAAAAGTAGTAAGGATTATATCGAAAAAAATATAGACATTCTTGCTGATATGCTATGTAATTCAAAGTTTGATATAAATGAAATAAATAAAGAAAGAGGTGTTATAATACAAGAGATGAAGAGATATGAAGATTTGCCAGAGTATTATGTTGAAGATGTTTTTGAGCAATTAATGTTTGGAGAAAATGATAAATTAGGTCAATTAATAGTAGGGACAGAAGAAAATTTGAAAAATTTTACAAGAGAGCAATTCATAAATTACAAGAATACCCATTATTTTGGTGAGAATTGTTTTATATGTGTTGTTGGTAATTTTAATGAAGAAGAAGTTGAGAAAATGATAGAAGATAAGTTTGTATTTCAATTAGACGGAAAAAGAGAAGAATATGTTGAAGAGCTAAGACATGGGAAGAAAAGAAATATAGATCAAGATAAACCTAAAATTAAAATAGTATATAGAAACATTGAACAAGCTCATTTAAAAATGGGTTTTCCTGGATTTTCATACTTTGACCAAGAGAGTTATCTTATGTCTTTATTTTCTGCTGTATTTGGAGAGTGCATGAGCTCTAGGTTGTTTATAAACATAAGAGAAAAAGAAGGATTATGCTATCATATCAGTTCCTCTCATGATAGATATCAAGATACTGGTATATTTTCTATAGCTACAGGGTTAGATAAAACAAGACTTTTAGAAGCCATAAAATTAATAAAAAAAGAATTAATAAATGTTAGAGATAATGGTATAACAGAAGAAGAATTAAATAAGGCTAAATCTATAACATTTGGTAGAATGGATGTAGCATTAGAAGATACAAGCAATGTTGCAGAATTTTTTGGAAGGCAATATCTATTACAAGATAAAATTATAACGCCAGAAGAAAAGAAAAATATAATAAACAAGATTACATTAAAAGAAATAAATGATATAATAAAGATAGTTATAGATTTTAATAAATTTAATTTAGCAATTATTGGACCATATAATGGAGATGATATAGAAAAGATAAAGGAAATAATTAACTAATATTAAAATATGTTTGGGGAAAATAAAGATGATAAGATTATTAAAATAGATATATCATATAATTTTATATTAAAATTAGCATTAATTATACTTGGTGGTTTGTTTTTATATTTAATAAGAAAAGTATTAGCAATTTTGCTTGTATCAATTGTTTTAACTACTGCTATCGCTCCATTTGTAGATTTAATGAATAAAAAGAAAAAATTGCCTAGGTGGATTGGTATATTAATTATATATGCAATAATTATAGGGGTTTTTATATTAGTAGTATGGCTACTAGTTCCAGCTTTAATACAAGAATTTCAGAATTTAATAGATAAAATTCCATATTTTTATGATCTATTAAATAATAAATTTACTGCTTTATCTGATACTGGTTTACAAGGTGCATTAAAAGATACAATATCGAACTTTGTTAATAATTTTGCTAATAGTGGGAATACTATATTTAAATCTTTTTCTTCAATAATATCTGGGCTTGGATTTGCTGCTATGACATTAATTATTACATTTTATATGTCAATGGAAGAAGATGGAACTGCTAAATTAGTGAAAGCTATTGTGCCTAAAAAATATCATGTATTTGCATTAAGCTTAATAAATAAAATACAAAAGACTATTGGTGGTTGGTTAAAAGGGCAATTATCATTATGTTTTATAATAGCTGCTCTTTATTATATTGCTTTTGTTATATTTGGTTTAAATTATTCATTATTACTTGCTGTATTCGCTGGTATCGTAGAAATAATACCTTATCTTGGTCCATATATAGGAGCTGTGCCAGCAGTTTTAATTGCTTTGACACAAAGTCCTATTAGAGCATTATTTATTGTTATAGTTGTCTTTTTAATACAGCAATTAGAAAATAATCTTATTGTTCCAAAAGTTATGAAAAAATCTGTTGGTTTAAACCCTATTATTGTTATTGTTGTTATAATGATTGGTGTTAGTGTTGCTGGACCAGCTGGTGCGCTTCTTGCTGTACCAGTTACTGCAATAATTCAAGTTATAGCTAAAGAAACTATACATTTAGATGCAGAAGGTATTTTCGAAGAAGATAATGATAAAAAAGATGGTATAATTAAATTATAAATGTCATATTTATATATAACAGCTACTCCTATCGGCAATTTAGATGATATAACTTTTAGAGCTATAAATACATTAAAAAGTGTTGATTATATTTTATGTGAAGATACAAGACAGACTCAAAAAATTTTGTCTAAGTTTAATATAAACAATAAAAGATTAATTAGTTATCATCAGCATAGTAGTTTATATAAAACTGATAAAATTATATCTTTATTAGAAGAAGGGAATAATATGGCACTTGTAACAGATGCTGGGACTCCTTGTATATCTGATCCAGGATATATGTTAGTTAGTTTAGTTAGAGAGAATTTAAAAGATAAAGTAAAAATAATACCAATACCTGGTGCTTCTGCTGTTATATCAGCACTTTCTGTATCAGGTTTTAATTTATCTTCTTTTATATTTTTAGGGTTTATACCTAATAAGAATGGAAGAGAGAAGTTTATAAAAACTATTGTTGATAATAGTAAATATGTTGTATGTTTTTATGAATCTTGTTATAGAATAGAAAAATTATTAGACCAGATAGAAAAAATATTTAAAGATAAAAATCAATTATCAAGAAAGATGTTTATAATTCGGGAGATAACAAAGATGTTTGAAACAAGTTATTATGGAGATATACAAGATATAAAAATACAGATCAAAAACGATACAATTAAAGGAGAATTTGTTGTTGTAATAGATAAATTCAATTAATAAATTTAATAAAATTATATGCTCACAATAGATATTATATTATTAGCAATTATTCTTCTTTTTGGGATTATAGGGCTATTTAGAGGATTTATAAAGAGCATTGGAAGAATTGTTGGTTTAATCCTTTCTTTTGTATTTGCAACTAAACTGTATGGGATTATATCTTCTATTTTACCTAGTTCTATAACTAATCAAGCTACTAGAAATTTAATTGGGATAATAGTTATGTTTTTAATTTTAGCTATAATCTCTGGTTTAATTGTTGAATTATTGTCTAAATTATTTAAGCTTCCTGTTATAGACATCGTTAATAGAGTTCTTGGTTTTGCTTTTGGAGCAATTGAAGCAATTCTAGTTTTAGGTTTTATATTTATGTTTATTACACAATATGCAATAATTTATAATCCAATAAAAGATTTTGTATCTAATTCATTTATGATTCCATTTCTTGTAAGATGTGTTAATATAGTGACACCATTACTCCCAGATTTTTTGAAGGGGGTAGAAGAGACAGCTCCAACTACAACTATACCAACTTCTATTTAGATTTAACTTAAAAATATGATTGATACTCATTGTCATTTAGATTTTAAAGATTACAAAGATGATTTAGATAATATTATTAAAGAATGTATAGATAAAAATATATATAAAATAATTAACCCTGGATCATCTGTAGAACGCTCAAAAAGAGCGTTTTTGAACTCTAAAAAATATGATATTGTATATTTTGCTTGTGGGAGCCATCCAGAAGAAGTATGTGATAAAGATAGCATAGAATTATTTAATAAAGACAATAATTCAAAATTAGAAGATCCAGTTAGATTAATTGATGACATAGAACAAGATATTAGCAATGTATTTACTAAGCTTGTTGATGATAAAAAATGTGTTGCTATTGGAGAAATAGGATTAGATTATAATTTTATAACTAATTTTTTATTAGCAAAAAATCCAACATTAGATATTGAAAAAATAAAAGATTTACAAAAAGAACTGTTTAGATTTCAATTAGATTTTGCACAAAGACATAATAAACCTGTTATAATTCACAATAGAGAAGCAAAAGATGATATATATTCAATATTAAAAGAATATAATCTAAAAGGTGTTATACATTGTTTTTCAGAAGATAAAGATTATGCAGAAAAAGTTTTAGACTTAGGATTTAATATTTCTTTTACTGGGAATATAACATTTAAAAATGTAAAATCATATACAATAGATGCTATAAAATATATACCAAAAGAAAGAATATTATGCGAAACAGATGGACCATTTTTAGCCCCACAAGATTTTAGAGGGCAAACTAATTATCCAATGTATGTTAGGTATGTGTATGATAA
>JAGPKW010000014.1:6703-12572 GCA_018053685.1 Patescibacteria group bacterium | reverse complement strand
AAATAAATAATATTATTATTTGATAAATATTTTCTCTATAATTTATCAATTATAATTAAATATAATAATATTATTTTCTAAACTCTGATAATTTTTGCTCTTATTTTTGAGAATAGAATTATTATTTTTTTTAATAATTTAATAAAAATATGGGAGTTTTTAATTCTCATATTTTTTATCTATTTTTTAATAATACTTCCCTTAGATATTTAGATGTATAACCTTTATCTATCTCTACTATATCTTCTGGAGCCCCTTCTGCAACTATATAACCACCTTTATCACCACCTTCTGGGCCTAAATCTATTATATAATCGGCCGTTTTTATAACATCTAAATTATGTTCTATTACTAAAACACTGTTGCCTTTATCAACTAATTTATGTAACACCTGTAAAAGTTTATTTATATCTTCAAAATGTAATCCAGTTGTTGGTTCATCTAAGATATATAAGGTTTTAGCAGTTGATTTTCTGGCAAGTTCTGTTGCTAGTTTTATTCTTTGAGCTTCTCCACCAGATAAAGTAGTAGCACTTTGCCCTAATTTTATATATCCTAAACCAACATCATTTAAAACTTTTAATTTAGGATATATAGCTGGAATATCTTTAAAAAACATAATAGCATCTTCTACTGTCATATCTAAAATATCAGCAATATTTTTCTCTTTATAATGAATCTCCAAAGTACTTTCATTATATCTTTTTCCTTTACATACATCGCATGTAATATATACATCTGGTAAAAATTGCATCTCTATTTTTATAACACCATCACCATGGCAATTCTCACACCTCCCGCCCTCAACATTAAAGCTAAAACGACCGGCTTTATAACCCCTAATTTTAGCTTCCGTTGTTTGAGCAAACAAGTCTCTAATAGTATTAAAAATACCAGTATATGTCGCTATATTAGATCTTGGAGTTCTCCCTATTGGTGACTGATCAATATTAATTATCTTATCTATATTCTCTGTACCATTGATTTCTTTAAATTCTCCAACATCAACTTTAGATTTATAAAATTTTTTTAAGAGATAGTTTGCTAATATATCAACCATCAACGTTGATTTTCCTGAACCAGAAACTCCAGTAAGACACACAAATTCATTTAATGGGATTTTAACATTTATATCTTTTAAATTAAATTCTCTAGCTCCTTTTATTTCTATAAACTTTCCATTACCCTTCCTTCTTTCTTTTGGAATTAATATTTGTTTTCTCCCACTTAAATACATTCCTGTTATTGAGTCTTCATTATTTTTTATACCATCTAATGTTCCTGCGTATATCAATTTACCACCGTGTTTTCCAGCCCCAGGTCCTATATCAATAATATAATCAGATCTTTGCATAACATCTTCATCGTGCTCAACCACTAAAATAGTATTACCAAGATTTTTCAATTTTATTAAGCTGTCAATTAATCTATCGTTGTCTCTTTTATGTAACCCAATGGTTGGTTCGTCTAAAACATAAATTACGCCAGATAAAGATGACCCTATTTGTGTTGCAAGCCTTATTCTTTGAGATTCACCGCCTGACAATGTTTGGCTATTTCTTGATAAAGATAAATATCCTAAGCCTAAATTTTGTAGAAATTTCAATCTTACTAATATCTCTTTAACTATCTTTTCAACTATTTGTTTCTCTTTGTCAGTTAAAGTTAGTAGCAAATTTTCAAAAAAAACTATAGAGTCATCTATATGCATATCTGTAACTTCTATTATATTTTTATCTCTTACCAACACACCTAAAAATTCCTTCTTTAATTTTTTGCCATTACATAAAGGGCAAATTTCTGTAATCATATATTTCTCTATGTCTAGTTTACTGTATTCAGAATCAGTCTCTCTATATCTTCTTTCTAAATTATTTATTACACCTTCGTATGGTAATGAAAATCTTCCTATTTTATATAATCTATCTTGAGTACCATATAAAATAATATTTAGATCTTTTTCCTGCAATTTTTCTACTGGCATATCTAAATCAATATTATTTTCTTTTGCAACCTCAACTAATATTCTATAATTCCAACCACGCCCCATTATAATTTTTTGCCATGGTAATATTGCTCCTTCATTTATACTTAATTTTTTATTTGGAATTAACAAATCAGGATCTACCCTTTGTTTTATTCCTAATCCAGAGCACTCTGGACAAGCACCATATGGATTATTAAAAGAAAAACTTCTAGGAGAAATTTCTTCTAAATTAATATCACAATCTGGACAAGCAAAATTTTGAGAATAAAAAATATCTTTGGATTTAATTTTATTTTCATCTAATTTATTATCTACTTCAATATTAACTATTATAATACCATTTCCCAAGTCTAATGCTGTTTCTACAGAATTGGTTATTCTCTCCTTTTGTTCTTTTTTATCATCTTCAGATAAATTATCTTCTAAAATTATTCTATCTACAATAATTTCAATTGTATGTTTTTTTGTTTTTTCTAAAGTCTTATCTATGGCTTCTTCTATGTCCATTATAGTGCCATCAATTCTAACTCTGACATAACCTGAACTCTGAATTTTTGATATTACGTCTTTGTGTTCACCTTTTTTACCTCTTATAATAGGAGCTATTATTAGAATTTTTTTATTTTTTTCTAAAGATAAAATTTTTGATATTATTTCATCTGTTGTTTGCTTGGTAACAATTTTATTACATTTTGGACAGTGTGGAATACCTATATTTGCCCATAATAATCTCATATAATCATATATTTCAGTAATGGTCCCAACAGTTGATCTAGGATTTTTAGCAATGCTTCTTTGATTAATTGCAATTGTAGGAGAAAGCCCTTCTATTTCATCTACGTCTGGCTTTTCTTCTAACCCCAAAAACTGTCTAGCATATGATGATAAGCTCTCTACATATCTTCTTCTGCCCTCTGCATAAATCGTATCAAATACAAGAGAAGACTTCCCAGAACCAGAAAGACCAGTCACAACAGTCATCTTATTTTTTGGAATTTCAACTGTTATATTTTTTAAATTATGTACGCGCGCACCACGCACAATGATACTTTTAGGTTCCATAAATATTGTGCCTTATTTTTTAAATGAGAATATTTTACACCAAAAAATGCTGAATGTAAATATAAAAGGTGCAAAAATTAATCTGCACCCTTAAAAATCTTAAATTTCCCTAATAGGGCATGGGTTGCCCTTATCTTTTATTTTCCTCCTGCACCATTCATTACCTTCATAACACACTCCATCTTCTTTCATACATGGAGGTAAGAATATTTGTAACAAAGTATTATTATTAACTGCATTTAGTTCCTCCCTTAATATCCTATTTACATTATATATTTCTTCTTGTGCACGCCAACATAGCCTTTTCAACTGTTCATGAGCAAGAGCATTTATATTAGCTTTCTTTATATATCTTACCATAGCCCCATATGGTGCTATAAGATAGAATAAATTATTATCTATTTTGTTATAAAGATCTCTCCAATTGCTCATTAACTGATATATTTTATCTTCAATATTTAATGCTTGTAGAATTGGTGGGGAATAAAAATTACCTGTAAATACTGGATTTGATCTTAGTATTGTCCTATGTCTCTGATCTTGCCCCATTGTTGCTAAGGATATTTCTACTTCATTCTTAACATCTAATATATTATTAGACATATATCTTTTTCTATATGGCACTTTATCAACTGGGATCATATCTCTGATATTAGGAATTACTATTTTTTCTTTATTAGATGGATAAGATACGAGTTTGTTAATTGGAGAATAAAATATATCATTACAACTTTCAATCATTATTTTTTCATATCCTAATTCCCTTTGATTTTCTCTAAAAATGTATGACATTTCTGGAAAATATTTTAGAAATTCTAATTTCATCATATCTGATATGTTTTTTATCACTGGATTTGATGGGCATTCATACATTGCTACTAATGTTGGTATATCTATAGAAAATAATAACCCACTATCAAACGATGTTGAAACAACATTTCTTAACTGCTCTTGTGCAATCTTCTTAGCTAATTTAACTGTATATGCATCTTCAATACGCTCTTGTTTTATATAATCAAAACAAACTGATGTAGCTCGTCCAATATTCTCAAAAAATATTGAATAACTAAATTTTATAAAATTCATCACATCATCTATTTTATTGTTTCCATAGCCCGAAACTATATATTCTTGAATTTCATTAAAATTTGGTTTACTAAACATTTTAGAATTTCTACCAGATCGTTGATCTGAGTTATAAAATGGAATCGTAAGATGTAAACCAAGAGTTACATCAGATATTGCTATTCCATCAATTTCAAAATTAAATAATTGATGTTCAAATGTTGTATGATGTCCTTTTTTAAATAATTGATTCTCAACATCCAATAATTCCTCTCTATAAATATCACCTATATCTGATTTATAACAAATTCTACCAGCATGAGAAGCCATCATATTTGCTGATATTTTATGATCATCAAGAAGCTTTACTCTTAACATACCATACCTCCTAAATAAATTTATTTTTATATTATATAATTATTTATAATTTGTAAATAAAGGTATTGATAAAAAGATAAAAATTTGTTATTATCTTATTATGCTTGCGGGTGTGGCGAAATGGCAGACGCGCTTGCCTTAGGAGCAAGTGGAGAAATCCATGGGGGTTCAAGTCCCTTCACCCGCACCAATATAAAATCCCAATAGATTTACTATTGGGATTATTATTTTTAAGATAATATGGATGTTTCTATAAATTTCCCATCTTTCTCATGGGACAACAAAATTGTCTTACCATTAATTTTTATAGTATAAAAATTTTTTCTAAATATTGTTAAATCCTCAAGCTTAATTCTAATAGTCTGACCATTTTTTAGAACTACAATAGGTTCCAAGTTACTTGACATAGCATCCTCCCTATATATAAATTATATAAATTACTAACCATGTTATCATATTGTTTAATAAAATCAATAGTATTAAAAGATGCTAGGTTAACCTAGCATCTTTCTACCATCTTTTTTGAGGTCTATCTCCATAATTCCCTTTTCTAAAATTATTTTCTCTTGGAATTGATTCATTTACTCTTATCGTCCTACCATCCAATTCTGTACCATTTAAAGCGTCAATAGCTTTTTGAACATCTTCTTCATTTTGCATTTCAACGAATCCAAAACCCTTAGAATGACCAGTAAATTTATCTTTTATAATTATAGCTGATGCAACTGGTCCAATAGCAGAAAAAGCAGAGTTTAGACCATCTTCTGTTGTATCATAAGATAAACTACCAACGTATATTTTTTTTACCATTTTGTTAATATATTATTACAATGTTTTATATAAGTCGACCATTCCTTAGATTTCTTATCGAATAAAAGAAACTCTTATATATTCGATATAATATATACTATTTTTATAAAAAAAGCAATAGTTGACGCTTTTTTCGTAACATGATATTTTTATATAATACATATGCCGAAATGGCGGAATTGGTAGACGCGCACGACTCAAAATCGTGTGAGATTTCTTCATGAGGGTTCAAGTCCCTCTTTCGGCACCAAAATCATATAGACAATGAATATATAATAACTAAAGACCCTAATATAAAACAATATAAGGAAAAATATCTAAATTTATTTTTATCAACTACTTTTAGAATATATCTCAATGATAAAAAACCAATTACTACTGTTATAATACATGAAATTAAAAGATCTAAAATATTATTGATTTCTCCTATATTTTTAGCTTCCAAGATTGTAGACCCTAATATAACAGGAATAGATAATAAAAACGAAAATTTAGTTGCTACTTTTGGATCTAACCCACTAAATAAACCAGCAGAAATTGTTGATCCTGATCTTGATATTCCTGGCA
>JAGPKW010000014.1:3550-6603 GCA_018053685.1 Patescibacteria group bacterium | reverse complement strand
TCCAAGATTGTAGACCCTAATATAACAGGAATAGATAATAAAAACGAAAATTTAGTTGCTACTTTTGGATCTAACCCACTAAATAAACCAGCAGAAATTGTTGATCCTGATCTTGATATTCCTGGCAATATTGCAATTGCTTGAAATATACCAATCAATAAACTATTCTTAAAATTTAAATTCCTATTTTTATTCTTTGCAAACTTTGTAAAGAATAAAATTAAACTCGTTATAGTTAACGAGATACCTATGTACAAAATATTAGAAAAAATACTATCAATTTTATCTTTTAATAAAAAGCCTATAATGCCAGCTGGTATAGATGCAATAATTAAATATAAAAATAAATTAATAGACTGTTTATCTTTATGAATTATCCCAACAATAAGCTTCTTAATATCCTTCCAAAAAATTAAAACAATTACAAATAGGCTCGCAAAATGTAGAAAAACATCAAAAGCAGTAGAAACTTTTATATTAAAAAAATATTGAACTAATGCTAAATGACCAGATGAGCTAACTGGAAACCATTCTGTTATCCCTTGCGTCAGACCTAATATAATCGCTTGAAAAATATTCATATAATTATTGTTCTGAATTTAATGATCTAAAAAAATTATTAATTCTACTATCTAATATAATATCACTTTTGTTAATTCTTTGCTTCAAAGTTATCCCTTTTAGCGTTGTACACCTACTTAGAGCAACATAAACTTGCCCACTAGCAAATGCTCCAGAGCCTAAATCTAATATTATATTATTAAATGTTTTACCTTGACTTTTATGAATAGTTATAGCCCATGCTAATTTAAATGGAT
This sequence comes from Patescibacteria group bacterium, assembly GCA_018053685.1. GTDB lineage: Bacteria > Patescibacteriota > Patescibacteriia > JAGPKW01 > JAGPKW01 > JAGPKW01. The sequence goes on along the minus strand of JAGPKW010000014.1, from coordinate 5,785 downwards.
ATTGAGTAAATGAACCTACTAATACTGACTCTATTATGTCTTTATCTTTATTATATTCATATTTATATAAGTCCCACGTATATTTCTCAACTTCAATATCTTTCCCATTTTCTAACTGTATAATAATCATATTCTCTAATCTTGATATCTCTTTTATTTTCTTAATAATGCCAACACTTCCATTTACCCATCTAGAAAGCCTATCATTATTTAACATTATGACTTGTGCTCCTTCTTTATAATATAGTTGAATACTATTTGGCAAATTCTGTTTATCAAATTCTCCAGAAATATATCCATCAGATTTATATAAAAATGATTTTAATTCTCTTAACTTTTGGCTATTTATTTTATCGGCTAATTTGTTAGTTGTTGTTAAATAAATATTAAAATTGTTTATACCAGCTATATTATCTATATTTTTATTTAGAAAATCTAACTTTTTATTATCAATATTATTTACTCTAATCGCATTTAAAATATCTATAAATTCTTTATCTTTTTGCCTATATATTTTATTTAGTTCTATATATTCAAAATTAAAATCACTAAAAGCCTTACTAGAAAAGAAATATGGGGTTTGATAAAAATTATAAAAATATGCTTTTTCTTCATCTTTAATTATCGGCTCTAATTGATACAAGTCTCCTATTAAGATCATTTGAAGACCACCAAATTTTTTATTTTTATCTCTCCCATTTAATCTGAGAAACTTATCCATACAATCTATTAAATCAGCTCTTACCATTGATATCTCATCTATAATGATTGTATCTATTTTTTTGTATATTTTATTATCTTTTATTTTATGAACTTTATCTAATGTGATATCTGGCTTAAATTTAAAAAAAGAATGTATTGTCTGGCCACTTATATTTAAAGCCGCAACTCCAGTTGGAGCTAAAACAACAACATTCTTTTTTGTTCTGGCAATATATAATGATAATAAAGTAGATTTCCCACAACCAGCTTTACCAGTTATAAAAATATTCTTGCTTGTATTTTCCATTAAATTTAATGCTTTTCTAAAATCTTTATTTAAGTCTAAATTTTTGAATTCTAAATCCATTAATTTTTATTCCTTATTTTCTAATTCTTGTGTTATTCTTCTATGTGTCCAATTTTCTTTTCTATATATTATATAAGTTATAATTAAAGACATAAAACCTGCTAAAGGAAATGCTATATATAAGCCAAAATACCCCATCTTTGTATTTGAAAGAATAAAACCAAATAGTAGCATTAAACCACCAGTTAAAACTGTAAGGAGCGTAGATCTCTTTGTATCACCACTACCCGTAAATGCCCCAAGCATAGATAACTGTGCCCCAAGGAAACCAAATATTAAAGATACAGCTCTTAGAAAACGTCCTGTCTCTTGTATTACTATGGCATTTTTATTATTTACAAAGAACCCAGCAATTTTGTATGCAAAAATAAAACAAATTATACCAAGAGAAGATAAAAGCACAAATGATATAAGACATCCTAATTTTATCGCCCTTTTTGCGCCTTTTATGTTATCAGCACCTAAATTCTGCCCCACTGAAACAGAAGTTGCTGCAGATATTGCATTAGCAGGAATTAATATAAATAAAAATATTCTCAAACCAATACTAATGGAAGCAATAAGATTAGTATCAAGTTTTGTTATAAATACTGTTATAACAGTTATTATATATAATCCTATCGCACTTGATGCTTGTATCAAAAATGATGGTATACCTAAATCTTTTATTTTCTTTAATAATGGCTTATTTATACTTAAATATTTTAAATTTATAATAATTCTTTTATCATCTCCATATAAATAATACAAAGATAATATCGCCGATATAAATTGACATATAATTGTAGCTATAGCTGCTCCTGCTACACCACCATTTAAATTAAATATAAAAATAGGATCTAAAATAACGTTTAATAAACATGTTGCAATCATTATTCTCATAGATCTTCTCATGTTCCCCAAACCTTTTTCTATAGATTGGAAGGCATAAAATAAATAAACAGCTGGCAATCCTATTATACATATTTTCACATAATACATTGCATTCTTTAGTACATCTCCTCTAACTCCTTCCAATTCTAATAAGGGTTGAGATAGTAAATATCCTATGACTGCAAGTAACACTGAAGAAAAGAAAACAATCATTAAAACTTGTGAGGATACAAATTTAATTTTTTCTTCATCTTGTTTTCCTTTATACTGTGAAATTATGATAGAAGTAGCAA
>JAGPKW010000014.1:0-3450 GCA_018053685.1 Patescibacteria group bacterium | reverse complement strand
TCACTTATCTTATCTATAATTAAAGCCATTTTTAATCTTTCTTCAGCTTTTGGTCTAAATTCATTTTTTAATTCTTCTTCTGTCTTATTTATTGATTCTTTATACCTTTCAAAATCCATCCCACTTTGTGATAAGCTATCTTTTAATTCTTCAATCATCTTTTTTGTCTCAAGATCAATTAACCTATCTGGAATAGGGGATATTTTAGAGTTTTGAATTATTTTATTTATCATCTCAATAGTTTTTTTATCTATCTCTTTAGCTTCTATTTCATCTCTTATATTATTTTCTATATGCTTTTTAAGATCATCATATTTATCAAAACCAAACCCCTTAGCAAATTCATCATTTAATTCTGGCTTATCAACTTTATATACTTTTAATATTTCTACTTTAAATAATATTTTCTTACCTGCAACTTTATTATCAAAATAATTATCTGGGAATAATAGCTCAAACTCTTTTTTATCTCCGCTTTTTAATCCTACTAAATTTTCTACAAATCCGGGAATAAAAATTTTTGGATCAATCAATTGAGTATAATCTTTAATCGATCCATCTTCTAATGGAACGCCATCTAAGAATAGATCCATATTTAATGTAGCCTGATCCCCTATTTCTATAGCTTTATCCATTTCTTTTTTGATGGATTTTGAATCTTGTAATTCTGATATTGCATTATTAACTTTTAATTTAAATTCTTCAGAGCTTGTATCTACTTTTGATTTTTTAATTTTCAAATTCCTATAATCTCCTAATGTTATTTCTGGAATTAACATATATTCTATGTTAAAAACTATTGGATTCCCTGGAACTAATTGTGCAACTTGGATATCTAGTTCGTAAAAGATCTTTTCTTTTATTTCTGTTTTTTTTATAAATTCATCATAGGCATTTTCTATAATATCTTGTAATGCATTTTCATAGATCGCCATCTCGCCAACTTCTTTTGCTACTATATCATAAGGGGCTTTACCCTTTCTAAATCCAGGAATATTAACACGTTCACTTAAATGTTCTGCTGATTCTCTAATATATTTTTCATAATCAAAAAATGGTATTTCAATATTAAATACTAACTTTGATTCTTCTAACTTTTTGTTTATAATAATTGCCATTTTGTTTTAATTAAAATTTAATGACTAACATTTTATCAAATTATACTATATTTTTCAATTAAAATTTTTATTGTCGCAAAATATATGATAAAATATATTCATATGGAAGAATATAAAATACCAAAAAATATACAAAATTTAATAGATAAGTTTATCTCCTATTTAGAAGTAAATAAAAATAGGAGCCTAAAAACTGTAAGTAATTATAGAAGATATTTAAATAGATTTTTTACCTTTGCCAAGATAAATGATGTAAAAGATATAGATCAAGAATTGATAAATAACTTTGTGCTATATCTTAGAAGACAAAACGGGACAAGAGATGGAGAAATGAAAACTAATACTAGGAATTATCATTTAATAGCATTAAGAATGTTCCTAAAATATTTAGCAAAAATGGACATAAAAAGTTTTACCCCAGAAAAAATAGAACTTGCAAAGCAAGACCCTAGACAAGTAGATTTTTTGGAAAGAGATGAATTAAAAAAGATAATAGATGCACCACGTTTAATAAAAATAGATGAGCTAACAAAATTACGAGATATAGCAATATTAGAACTCTTATTCTCTACTGGTCTGCGTGTTAGTGAACTAACTAGCTTAAAAAAAGAAAATATAAACTTAAACAAGGATGAATTTTCCGTAAGAGGCAAGGGTGGCAAAATTAGAGTCGTATTTTTATCAGAAAGTGCCAAAGAAGCACTAAAAAATTATTTAGAAAAAAGAACAGACATATCAGACGCCTTATTTATAAGAACAGATTTGGATCCATCTAAACATGAATTAAATAATTTAACACCCAGATCTATAGAAAGAATTGTACAAAAATATGCAAGAATAGCTGGCATAACAAAAAAGGTAACTCCACATACTATTAGACATTCATTTGCAACAGATTTACTGTATCAAGGAGCTGATATAAGATCGGTACAAGAAATGCTAGGCCATTCTTCTATATCTACAACACAAATTTATACTCATATAACTAATAAAAGATTAAAAGAAGTTTATGAAAAATTCCACGATAAGCAATAATTATATAAATATTATTTCTGAACTAAATAAATGTAAAAACAAAAACAATAATATAAAATTTTTTAAAACCAATAAAGGACAGTATGCTGAAAATGATAAATTTCTAAAAGTTAGAATGGAAGATATAAGAACCATAGCTAAAAAATATATAAATATTAGTCTAAATAATATAGATCTCCTTTTAAAAAATGAATATCACGAAGTTAGATTAACTGGAATAATAATATTAACATATAAATTTAAAAGTATAAAAAAAATAAGAAAAAAGAATTAAAAAATATTTTTGACTATTATTTGCAAAATACAATATATATAAACAATTGGGACTTAGTAGACTATTCTTGTTATAAAATAGTTGGAGAATATTTAATAAACAAAAATAGAAATATATTATATAGACTTGCAAAATCAAACAATATGTGGGAAAGAAAGATAGCTATTGTATCAACATTTGCTTTTATTAAAAATAATGAATATAAAGATACATTAGAAATCTGTAAAATCTTATTAAATGATAATGAAGATTTGATACAAAAATCAGCTGGTTGGATGCTTAGGGAAATTGGAAAAAGAATAGATAAAAATATATTAATAAAATTTTTAAATGAGAATTATAAAAATATGCCAAGAGTAATGTTAAGATATGCAATAGAAAGATTATCTCTGGAAGAAAAAAATGATTATATTAATACTTAGATTGACTTAAAATATATAATTTGCTAATCTAATTAGGATAAGCGCCCATAGTTCAACGGATAGAATAGGAGCCCTCTAAGCTCTAGATCCAAGTTCGATTCTTGGTGGGCGTACCAAAATTTTATATAGGAGGCTTATTATGGAAAAAGCTATGCAAGCTCAGGATGAAAAAGAAAAATATATAATAGAGGAATTAAAAAATATTTTTAAAAATATAAACAAAGATCTAGAAAATGGTGTACTAAATAATGATAAATTCATGTGGCTAGATATAAATTCTGATATTGGGTTAGATTCAATAGATATTTGTGAATTAATATTTTATATTGAAGAAAAATTTAATATTTCCTTAGTTGATGAAAATATTAATTTTAGAAATGTGAATGATGTATATGAAACAATATTAGGTAAAATAAGATAGATATTACCACGCTTAACTCAAATCTAAGCGTGGTTTTTATTTTTAAAATTGAAAAAAATATGTTTATATGATATAATCAGAACCATTAAATATGGTGGCATTAGCTCAGTTGGTAGAGCATCGGTTTGTGGCACCGAGGGTCGTGGGTTCGAAGCCCGCATGCCACCCCAAAAATAAAAG
>JAGPKW010000136.1 GCA_018053685.1 Patescibacteria group bacterium | reverse complement strand
TGCTTCTTTAAATTCTTCATCGGGAACTTCATTTTCACTTTTGATTAAATATACCGTATGTTCAAGGTCTTCTTCATAGGGAAAATCGAGTTTAGAATATTTTGATTCTTTATATTCTATAGGATTGAGAAATTTAGGACTAAGGATTAAGCCTATTTTTTCATAACGACCATAGAAATATTCTTGGAGAAGTGGGATTATCTTATTAAAAAATACCTGTTTTAAATCCTGTAAATTTTCTATATTCATAAAATAGCTATGACCAATGCAATGGTCTTTATCCAGGAGACCGATGATTCTTTCATTAATAACTCTAAGAAGTTTTTCAAGATTGATATCTTCTATATTCTCATTTATAAATTTATCATATTCAGGTTCCATTTCTATAAAACTGAATCTTCTTCTTAAGGCTGTATCTAAAGCTTCCACATTACGGTCTGTGGTATTCATAGTGCCGATTATATAAAGATTGGAAGGGACGCTAAAAATGGTTTTACTATAAGGTAGAATCACTTCCAGCTCTTCTATTTCACCCTTTCTCTTGTTTGCTTCTATGAGGGTTATCAGTTCACCAAAGATTTGAGCTATGTTGCCTCTATTTATTTCATCTATAATAAGAACATAGTTATCTTTTTTAGTACTCTTGTCGTTCCAGTCATAACTCTTCAATTGTTTTTTTATAACTTTGCAAAAGTTTGTAAGGTTTTCAGGGATATTTCGGTTTAAAATATAAGATATCAGCGTATCCTTTGGAATAGTATAGCCCTTCTCCTGATTTTCTTTTGGGTAAATATATAATTCATTATCCAGATTTAAAACTATTCTATAGTTCTTATTATCTGAAGATATATTTATTGGAACTTTTTTTAATTCATTCAACAAAGACTTGTAAGCTTTTTCAAAACCAACTCCATCAGGCAAAGTTGCCCTATCACAAAGAGTTTTAAATATTCCAGGAAGCACTTCATAGCTTATCGCATTATTCTGCCCTTTATGGGTAACTGGCTTAATCCCTTCTATGAAATCTTCATAACTCATACTCTGATGGAAAGTGGTAAATACAATTCTTCCTTCTTCTACCAATTCATTAAAAATATTTCTTCTTTCTATCTCATTTTGTGGCTTGATTTGTCTGGTAATTTGGATTGCATAATTAATAGCGTTATAGGTTTTACCCGTTCCAGGAGGTCCATATAGAATTTGATTTAGGGTAAAACTGGTATTGATAATATTAGTTTCAGATTCTGGCTCTCCTTTTTCTCCTGCTACATCAGTTTCTTTCATTTTCTCTAAAAGAATATTATATTGATCGTTAGTAGTTTTAAAGATAGATTGTTTATTATCCAGATTAAAATTCTTAAATTCTTTTAAATCTTCAAGATCAGATAATTTAATGGGATTTTTAGGAGGTATATGAGTTATTTTAATTTTCAATCTTGGTAGTTGTTCTTTGTATGAATTGTCCTTATAATAATCTTTCTCTTCCTCAGCTGACCTTATCTTTGCCTTTTCTATTATTTCTCCTAAGGCATAACATTCTGGATTGATATCTGTTTTCCAGATTATTACTTTATCTTTAGGTTTAGCTTTTATTTGTTTATCTTGACTTTGCCATAAGAATTCCTTTTTTTCTTTTAGTATTTTATCAATATCATAACTATCGGAATTACATTGTATGACCCAATAATTATTTTTTTTCTTTTTATTATAATAGTTCCAGGCTTCATCAGTTATTACATAAAAAGGTTGTTTAGTATAATTCTTTATTTCTTCTAATACTCGTAAATAATCTTGATAGGTTTTAACTTTATCTCTTTTAATTGGTAGGTTATATTTATCTTTTAAATATTCAGTTACAGGATTAAAAAGACAAAGATAGGTTTCGGGATTTATTAAGAATAATCCATAAGTTAATTTACGAATTCCAATACCATTCATATTTAAGATTTCTGAAAAAGCTTCATCTGTTATCTTATTCTCAACTACCAGATAGAAAAAGTTCCATAATTTTTCAATTACATTATTTGTGCGTTCAGATTTTTTAGGTAACCACCATATATTTTGAGGATATAAAGAAGGGACACCAGCTATATCTTCTGGTATAGGTAAATTAAGCTTTTTAGCTAAGTTCTGTATATATTGAAGTCTTTTTTTTTCTTGACTACGTTTATTTAAATGAGAGAGGAAAGTAAAGGGGTCTATTTCTTCTAATTCAAATTCTAAACCTTTATCTTTGTCCTTTGGTTTTTCTCCAAGAACTTCTTCTAATAAGGAAATTAATTCTTTTTGCCTATCTTTCATATTTTTCAGGTATTCACATAATTCTTTATAAGTTTTAATCCAGGTAAATTGATTTGATTTTTCCATTGTTACCTCCAAGATAAAATCATTAAGAAAAACTATTAAAAATTAATATTCTTTATGTCAAGGTAAAATACATCTCTTTTTGTTTCTATACTATTATTCTTGAAGAGATCAAGGAAATGTAACCCTACTTGCAAAAATATAAATTTAAGGACAAGTTAAGAAATGCTCCAACTTAAATGTGAAATCATTAAAAAGAAATGGTTTTTATAGGAATCGTAGTATCTATTGTAGTATCAATTATAAAAACTGGAATTTTGTCATATCATTTTCATCTTGACAGATAAGATAATGTTAAATTATAAGTTAATTTTAAAATAAAAAAAAGGAGGTGAGTTGATTGCCGACAGTCGTAGCCAAAGAAAATGAGTCCTTTGATTACCTATTGAAAAGGTTTAAGAAGAAATGCGAGAAAGCCGCAATTCTTTCTGAGATAAAGAAGCGTCAGGCATACGAGAAGCCAAGCGAGAGG
>JAGPKW010000013.1 GCA_018053685.1 Patescibacteria group bacterium | reverse complement strand
CAACAAGAACAAAAAGTTCAACAATCTGCTCAAAAAGAAGTTGAAGAAACAGCTGAAAAAATAAAACAAGAACAGCAAGAATTACAAAAAAGGAATAGGGCTAAAGCAAGTAAATCATTGCAAACAATAATAAGCAATATAGCAGATAGAACTATTAAAAACATCAATAAATTAGATAGTGAACAAAGAAAAATGTTGCTTAATGATTATGATTTAAAAAATACTTTTATATCTTTGCTGACAGAAAAAGTATATGAATATATGGATAAAAATAATATAAATACAATAACAGAACTTAAATCAAATAAAGAACATATGGATAATATAGAAACATTGGGATTGAGTTATTTAGATAATTTATTAAAAGAATATGATTTTATAAACAAAGATGATATTCAAGATGAACAAGATATAACAGATAAAGTTGAAGATGAAACTAGTAATGTTGATATAAACCAAACAGAAGAAGTAGTTGAATCTGTTGTTAAAGGTAAAGATAATATAAGTAATGAAATAAATAATATTTTAGAACAGAAAAAAGATAAAGAAAATGATAGAGATGCTTTTTTAGATGTTTTAAGAAAAATTAAAAATTTAAAATGTTAAGATATGAATTGTTCAGAAAATCAAAAATTTTATATAGAGATATTTTTAGAAAGTTTAAAAGTAGATGATAGAGTATTAAGTTTTGATTATATGATTGAAGGGTTGCTTGAAGCAGATTTAAGTGATGATCAATTATTAATGGCTATATCAATCTATAAAGGGTTATATGAGAGTTTATTACATATTGATGGAATGTCTCATAATAAATCTACTATTGATATGGTAAGTAGATCAATAAATTCTGTTAATGAATCTGTTAAGTTATTAAAAAAACAACCAACTCAATCTATATATGCAAAAAATATAGTAAATAAAATAAGAGAATATTTTAATTACAAACCAAAAGATTCTATAAGAACACAAATAGAAACAATAACAGAGAAGTTTAATAATAAAAACTTACTTACAGATAATAATATTATCAAATTAGCAGAATTATATAAAGAGTTAAAATCTACTGTAATAAATAATGAAGAACAATTACAAGCATTAAATCTTGAAGTAGAAAAAATAAGAGAAAAGATAGGTGTAAAAGTAGGTACAAAAAGAGCATCTAAAGCATTAGGATTATTTGATAATGTTTTTAATTACAAAGATGAATCATCTAAATATATTGATTTAGGCACAATAAATGGTATTGAATATTATGGTTTTGAGAATGATGATGTAAGACCTGTAGCATGGATATTAACAAAGGATATGAAGGTTTTATATGCAGTTGTAGAATATGATAAAGACAATAAAAAAAGATATAGAGAATTAAGGTATGAGAATGGAACTCCTATATTATCACAAAATTATATAAGTGATAATGTAATAAGAAATGCTTATATTAAACATCCACAAAAGACTAATGAAGAAAGATTTAATCCAGATAGAGAAACTGTTGAAACATCAAAAAGAGTTAGAGCTGACCAAAGGACTATCCTTGAATCAGATGTGGTTAGTGATGATTTAGTGGTAAGGTTTATTAATAAAGTTGAAGATGAAAATAATCTAATAAGGAATAATGCTAATGCAAGAGCTCTTTATAGAATAAGAAAAGGTATAGATCCATTAGTAAATGTGCAATTAGTAAAAATTAGTGAATCTAATAGAGAGAGGAATGATTATGTTTCAAGAATTGTTAATGGTAGAACTGTTGAGACATTTGAAACACCAGAACAAAGAGAATATCTTAAAAATAATCCAGATGGTGTGGTATTAACAATAGGTAGATTTGAAGATGATTATGCTGTTATAGGTAGAAGTCAAGAAGGGCATCTTGTAAGTTTATATGCTCCAAATAACTATGTGTTTGTATATGGAGATAATAGAACTGTAAAAGTAGATTTTAATAATGAGAAACATTTAGATTTATTTGAAAAATTAGGAATAAAAAGAGTATATACAGAAGAAGGTGCTGAGTTTCAAAAACTAACAAGAAGTGATATTCTAAAATTAAGGAATGCTAATAATGTATATTACTCAATGCTTGATGAGGCATCAAAATTATTTGAAGGTGTTGAAGCTAATAATGCAGATATTACAAGAATTTTTAAAAATTATTACATTTTTAAGAATAAGAAGAAAGTATTAACAACATTAAGACAAAGAGAGCATGAAGCACCAAAAGGTAAACATTATTCATTAGTATTGAATATTGTTGAAGTAGAAGAAAAAAATAATGAATTTGTTAAGAAGAAAAATCTGGGACAAAGAAGTATTCCTTTTGTGTTAGAATGGAATAATCTAACAGAAAGAAGAAGTGTTATTAATTTTCTCAATCCAGAAGAAAGAATAGAGGTAAATGGAGAATTATATACTATGCCTCAATACTTTAATAATTTTATAAAAGCATTGGATAAAGGCAAAGAAATTGATGCTATTAAATATATTAGTGATTTAGCTGAAAAACATGGTAGTTTAAAAACATTCCCTATATTAGTTTTGTTTGAAAATCTCAAAGATCATGAAAATAATATTATTGAAGATTCTTTATATGCTTATGCATATAGAATAGTGGAATATGAAGGTAATGCTAAAATGCCTTTTAATATAGGATATACTATTGCTAACTTATATAATGTATTAACAAAAGAAAATAAAGAAGATAGAAAAACAATATTAGAAGATATTGGCAAAAATAAATTTTCATTTACTCCTATATTTGATTCAGAAAATAAAGGATTGTTCAATTTATATTTAACAACAGATAGTCTTGGTAATATAGTGTTGCAATTTGCATCGTATAAAAATGGTAAATATGAGGAATTTTTTAATAAAGTAAAAAATAGATATGAAGCAACACATTTTATATTAAATCAAAATAGTTTAAAATCATTATTTAATAAGATTGTAAATTCTAAAGAATATAAAGCAATATTAGATAGTGGAGCTGTTATTCTTATTGACGGTATGAATGAAGCTGATAAAGCTATTAGTGTTATTAAACATGCTATGAAGAATATTCATTCAATGGAATCTATAGCTTTCAAATCTTTTCTTAATACATTAAATAATGATTTAATGCAATTATTTCAAGATTCTGTTATAGATAAAATAAAAAATCCAAAAACATTTAAAAATTCTGAAATAAATGAGTTGCACAAAGAATTTATAGGTATAATAAAAAATGAATTTACTTTAAATAATAAAGTGTTTAAACCAGAATATACAATTATTAGAGAAATACCTAATGTAGAGAATGGTTATGAACTAAAATTAAATTTTAAAGAAAATGAGTTTAATGTACCTAAATTAGATAGACTAAAAATATTAGAAGAACTTAATTTTAGTCAAGTAAAAGATTATGGAAGTATTTTAGCAGTAGGAACACCTATAACTATGCCTATTGAAGAAAAGATTATTAACAATTCTAAAACACATAAAGAGATAACAGAAAGTTCTAAAAAGAAAGAAATTAAAAATGTTAAACAAGTTGAAACAAAAAAAGAGACTAAGCAAGAAGATGAAAAAATAGAAGTACAAGAGACTAAAGAAGAAACAGGTTCTATATGGGATGAAGTAGATGATAGTAAACATCCATTTTTTGAATTGTTATCAAATCAACAATTTGCAGATAAAGCTCAACAAGAAATAGAAAATAAATGGATAAGAGAAAATTTAGGTATTGATTTTAATGAATTTGAAGGATTAAATATAAATGGTAATATTATATTGGGATATGTTAAAGACCGAATGTTATATCTTAATTCTCAAATGAGAGGTATTGGTACAGGTTATCATGAAGGATTTCACTACGTTTTTAATTATATATTTGATCCCATAACAAAAAGGAATGTTTTAGATGAAATAATAAATAATAAAAAGTATAAAGATAAATTTACTAAAGAAAATATAAATAAATTTAGAAAAAAAAGGAATTATAATGTATCATTATCTGATGAGCAAATAATAGATATTATAGCAGAAGAAATATTAGCAGATCAATTTAAAGATTTTGCATTAAGAAAGCAAAAAGAAACTTCTAAAGAAAAAACATTGATACAGAAAGTATTAGATTTTTTAAAGAAGTTATTAGATATGTTTATTAGAAAATCATCAGAAATAGATATATTATTTAATGATATATATACAGGCAAATATAAAAATTATACTACAAACAAATATTCTGATAGTATTATTAAATATGAATTAATACCTACAGTTCAAACAATATATTTAGACAATATAACAAATAAGTATAAAGCAACACCATATTATTTATCATCTCAAGAGCAGGCAGCACTTGTTAATATGACAGTAAGCTATATGTTAAGAGATAATATAAATGATAATTTTGATGATAAGTTTAAAAATGCATCAAAATACATGTTAGAAAATATCTGGTCTATAAACTCTTTATATGCATTAAATGATGCTATTGATGATAATACAAGAAAAAAAATACGTGATTCTTATAGTAGTAGAGTAAGTGCTTATAGATTTTTATTAGGAGATAGATTAACAGACAATGTTGAATCTTTTGATAATAATATTACAGGAGATGAAAGATTTAACAATCAAATTAAGCCAGGATATAAATTAGAACTCCCTAATGGAGAAGTAGTAGAGAATTTAAATGGAGAATATTCTACACAACAATTTAAAAATCTTGTTAAAGAAGAATATGATAAATCAGATACATTAAAAGATTTTGTTGAAGTTATTGAAGATTATGAGAATGAATTAATAAAAGAAGAAGAAGATGAAAACTTAGATAATATAGGAGATAGATTTGATGAAGGAATGTCTGAATATAATGTAACAAAACAAAATGTTGGATTAATAAGAAGATTTCTTTCTACAATAATTTATGAGAAAATAGATAAAGCAACAGGATTAAAGATACTTGCAACAGCAGATCCTATGCAAACATTTTATAGTATAGTACAAGCAACTGCTAATTTAAGTAGTGAAAACATACTACCAAGTTTATTAAGATATTCAGAAATTATTAGAGAAGATGGTTATATTAATGAATCTAATGTTATTAAAGCAGTATATGATTCATTGATAGATGAAGATAATAATGTAAAACATAATCAAATATACAATTTATTTCAAAATGTTTTTGAAAACATAGAATTAGGATATTTGATGTTTAATGTTAATAAAAATGTAACATATGATGGACCTTATGAATATGTTGATTATTTTTATAGTTTAAAAAACACATTACTAGAAAGTGATATTACCTTTACAAGAAAACGATTATATGATAATTTTAATAGAATATATAGTAAGAATAAAAATAAGGAAGAATATAAAAAATCTATTAATGAATTAAAGAGAATGATAAATACTTATTTTTTATCAAAATTAGACAACAAGTTATTTGATATATTATCAGTTAAATCTATAGATAATATTTCTAAAGAAATGTCTGATTTATTTAAAGCTATAGGTATAAATTTCAATAAATCATTAATAAAACTGTCTTTATTAGCACATATAAACGAACATTATAATAATGAATATAAAGAACATATTTCTAAAGAAGATAAAGATTTCTTAAATTCATTTAATGATTTTGTTCAAGAAAAACAATACTTAACAGACTTTTCAATAAAATCATTTTACAATACATTTTTAGGTAATGATTATTTATTAAATGAAAAATCAATAAGTGATATAATATTGCCTGATGATGGTAAAGTTCCTAAACCTTTTAAAGCATTTGATGCACAGTTGAGAAGTGCTTTAGTTTTTGTTTTTAGATATGATCCTCATAATAGACCTTCTATGGTTAGAAATGCAGAAGGGCAACCTATATATAGATATATTAAACCTAATCCTTTATCTAAATTGGTTTTAGATATAAGAAGAAATGGTTTAGCAGAAGCATTAAAGAAGGATGAATTATGGGATAATTTCTTTAAAGATTATGCTGAAACATCTCCTTTGTTTGGCAAGTATATAAAGTGGAAACAAAATCCAGAAAGTATAGAGTTGACTGATAATGATAAAAAGAGATTTTTAGAATATGATTTATATTTTGAAAATTTATCAATAGACATATATGGTGGTGTCATACAAAGTGAAAATTATGAAAAATATAAAGAAGGAAAAACATATGGTTCTTTAGATGAGCAATCTTTATTGTTATTAAACCTTTCTCTTTTTATGAAAAGACAAACACACACAAAAGGAGATACTAAAATAATTACATTTGGAAGGCAAATAAGCCAATTAGAAGCATTAAATACTAACTATATAATTAAGTCTTTATATAATAAAGAACATGCTAAAAGCAGAGCAAGAATCAATAATATTATATTAACTAAGATAAAACAAGAATATAATAGAATTAAAAGGGAATGGGCAAGAAGAAGTGAAGTGTTAGAAAAACTTAACAACAAAGAAGAAAATATAGCAATAAGAGACTATAATGCTAAAGAAGTATATGTTATTGATGATGAAGGCAATATATATACAGATATTATAGTGGAAGATCCATCATTAAAAGCATATAACTTTTTTGTTACTAAAGATGTATTTAATGAGAATGAGCAGTTGATGAATGATTTGATTGAAGCTGCTAAAGAAGGTAAAGAATTTGAACTTCCACAAGGATTAGGTAGATTAATAGACAATTTTACAGAGAATGAATTTAACATACAGCTTAATCAATATATAAAGAATGGCATTGTAACTATAGATAAATCTACAGGAAAGTACAAATTAAATCTAATAGGTACTACTATAGAAGAAGATTTTAATAAAACAAGGTTATCAGAATATTATAAAACATTAAAAGAAGATAAAGTAGAAATAGAAGATCCTGTGCTTACATTATTAAAAGATATGTTTTATAATACTTTTGAATCTTTTTATTCATTAAATAGTTTGTTAGATGGAGATTTAACAATAAATGTTAAGAATAAGATAGATTTTGGAAAGAGAGAAAAGAAAAGAGGAAGTAGTGGTGCAACATTAAGAGATGGTACTCATAAGGTTATGTATTTAAACACAATAACAGAATACATAAATGAGAATTATAAAATGTATGGTCCTTATAGGAGTATTAATGAAATATTAAATGATGCAAGAATAAAAGATGAAAGTATAAGACAATATTTAATAGATGATTTTAGGAATAGTGTACAGGGTGGTAAATTAGGTAGTAATTTTAGACCCACATTTGATGGTCAATCAATATCTACTCCTTATCATGTGTTGGATATGTTAGATAAATTTGGAAGGGTTGAAAATAAAGCAAAAGGGTTAATGATTGCTAAAAACTATAGACCTCTTACAAATGAAGAAATACAATATTTAAATAAATTCCAAATAACATTTAATAGTAAAAAAACAGTAACTGCATCAAAGCATTTTTATTTAAAGTTATCAGAAATGACTTTAGATAGGTATGATGTTAGCATATTATTTAATCCACATACTAATAAGATAGCTTTACAAGAAGAAAAAGAAGGGCTTTATGAAGAATTAGAAGTATTATATAATAATATTTATGAATTTAGAGAAGCTCTTAAAAATGAAGAATTGACAGAAGAAGAGAAGAATGATATATTGAAATTATTGCAAAAAGAAGTTAAACAAGCACATAAATATTTTAAACCATATGCAGGTAATGAGTTGAGGCATAATCTTCTTAATACTATGGAGTATTATAATATAGATCAAGTAGTGGATACAGAAGCATCTAAGAATACTACCATGATAGGTTTAGATATATTTAATGCTAAACTAAATTCAGATGGATATTATGATGGATATTTACATAGTGTTGAATTGAGTAATGAACATAAATATTTACAAGTTGAAACATCTGGTATTAAAGATGAAGTAACAGCAGGAGTTCAACAAAAGATGTTAATGCCTACAGATATTGCATTATTAGAATCAATAATTTCTAAAGATAGAACATTAACAGAAGAAGATAAAGCTACACTTAAAGAACTTAATGGTTGGTTAAAACAATACCAAAACTCATTAAGAGATTCTGCTAAATCAAGATTTGAATATTTTAAGAGAGTAATAAAAGATGATAAAGGTAAACTAGATACAGCTGATATATATGAGATAATATCTAAATCTTTAGAAGAACAGGGAATGCCAGATTATCTGTTGACATATTTCAAAGTAGATCCTTTGACTAAAGAACCATATTTTAATAGTAACTTTCCGCAAATAAGACCAATGTTATTATACTATATATTTTCTGCATACAGTAATAATGTTATTGATGAGAAAGTAGCAGGTAAGAAATATATATTAGAATCAGCATGGAATAACAGAGTTATTTATAATTTAGAGACAGGAGATATTGTTAGGAATGATATGATAAGAGAACAACCTGAATTATATTTAAATGATGATGGAAGTTTAAAAGAAATGTATAGTACAAGAGATCTAAATATTAAAGAAGAAGATATTGATGGAATAAAACACTATACAGTAGAAGTCAAAATACCAATGCCATTATTTGAGAATGAACAAGAAAAAGAATTTTTTATTAATAATATAATAAAAGGTTCATCAACAAGAATACCTACTGCTGATAAGAAGTCAATGCTATCATTTACTATAGTAGATTTTGTTGATGCTTCTAAAGGTAATAGTATAGTTGTACCTTATTTATATCATATATTAGCAGGTTCAGACTTTGATGTGGATTCATTATTTACAAAACACAAAGCCTATTATAAAGATATTAAGGGGGAATATAAGGTTTATGGAGAATATAGTAGTGAAAATGAATTTGCAGATAAGTTTTTTGAATATATAGAATATTTATCTGATAAGCGAGAATTAAGACCATTGATAAAAGAAGCATATGAAGCAAATAGAGATGTTGCTGTTGATGAAAATTTCTTATCTGATGAATTGTTAAATATATTGAAAGAACATGGAATAAATGTTGAAGATTTTGATATTGTAAATGGTAACAAATATACTATTGATGAATTAATAAATAATCTTAATGAGTTAAAGAAAGAATATGATAGTATTCAAGAGTTAAAAGAAGAAACAAAAAAGATAAAACAATATATTGATAAAGTAAAAGAAAATATATCAAATATTAAAACAGAGATAGAAGATATTAAAGAAGAAGCAGAATCTTATTATATCAAAAATTATAGAGAAACTCTTAGTGAATTATATGATTCAAAAGGAGAAAGTTATGATGTTGTAAAACAATTATATGAAGATAAAAAGACAAAATATGAGATTATAAATAAATTTTATGAAGAAAAAGACAGGCTTCATAATTTAATAACAACAAGTATCATGTTAATAAAACTTAAATCTATAATGACAGTATTACATGATAAAAAATTGTTAACAAATATAGATTTTAATATAGTAACTCCTGTTCATCAAAATAAAATGATAGATGCAGAAGTAGCAATATTATCAAACAAATTAGTATATGAAAACTTGTGGATAAACCAAACTTCTGATGACAGCAAAGTAATTGATGTCCTAAAAGGCTATGGTAAAGAATTAGATGTGAATAAATATGTTCCAGAAGGGAATATATATAGTCCTGCATTTCATGTTTCTGTAAAAGTGATGAACTCAAGTATGAAAAGAGGGATTGAACAAGTTGCTACATTGAATAAATTCATGGCTTTATCTAATGAAGTTAAAATGAAGTTAAAAAAACCAATATGGGCATTTAAAACATTAGATGAAAAAGGTAATGAAGTGTATAAATCATATGCAATATATGGTTTATTATCAGATGAATTTATTAACAAAAACATATTAGAAAGTGGAGACAGAGTGATTAACCAAGTTGGTTCTCTATTGGATATACATGCTGACGGACCTAAAAAGCCTATTCCTTTTGCATTAGGATTAGATAATAATATAAGAAGTACTGTTGTGTCTATGATAGGATTAGGATTGGGACATAACTTTTCATTAGGATTTGCACATTTAGGTTCAATAAGAAGAGCATCTATGGAATTAGATAAAGCTACAAGAGGTATTACAGAAAATATAGAAACAAAAAGACATTATTTTAATACATATTTAAATATAGAATTAAGTAAATTAAAAGGACAATATAATAATAGAAGATATGATTCAGACAAATTAGTTATATATAGAGATACAGAAAATTTGAATCTAACAAGAAAGATGATAGAATCTAATAGTTTAACACCAAGTCAATTAGGTTATGTTGTTAAATATGCAGGCAAAGTATTAAGTGATAAAGAAGCAGAATATATTTTATTAGATATGTTTGTTCAACAAACAGCTCAATTAAATCATATAATAAATATGAACAGAATAACATCTGGGATGATGAAAAGATTAAAACCAGATATTGCATTGTTTGATAAATCTTATTTATATATAAGTGAACTACATGGTGATAATGGTATATTTACAGAAGAATCTTTAAATAGGTTATTCAATGAAGATAGAGTTTATAAAACATTTATTGATATAATATCTGATTTAGGGAAACAATTAGATTCATTATTTATAGAAAGAAGTCCTGGATTTAAGTCTATAATAAATACTTTTGATAATTACTTTGAAGATAGCAATGATATATCAGAAAAGATATTGATGAATCTTACATTAAGGGCTTATATTGCTAATTTCATGAATGATGAATTAAATGATCCAAATATAAATGAGGAATATAAAGAAGAAATAAGAGAAATTAGACAAATGTTATATAAATCATTTACTTCTCAAAATGTATATAAAGATAAGTCTAAGAATTTAGAATATTTAAAAGCGCAGTATCCAAATAATGAATTTTTGTCTTTATTAGAAATTCAATATAATAAGAATGATTATATATTAGTAGATAAGAAAAAGGTATATCAAAGTGTTGTTAGGTTTAATAATAGCAATATATTAAAGAACAATGAATATGCAAAAGTAATATCTGATGACTTGAATTTTTTGTTAAAAAATCCAAATATAGAAGTTAGAAAAGCTATATATAAAATATTTTTTGATGAGTTATCAAGGTCATCAGGAAGTTCTAAGGTTACAGGTTCATTTATAATGTTGTTTGTTAATCAACAAAAAGATATTGCTAAACACATGAATAAGTTAGTAGATATTGTTAAGAACAATAGAAATGATAGTGCTAACTTATTAAATGAATTAATGAATATGTTCAATGTTAATAATACAAGTGAATTAGCAGATATATTTCAAGATGCTGTGGATGTGTTATTGTTGACAATAATGAAAAATGCTAATCAAGTTACATTTGATGTAAACAATATTGATTTAAACAAAAGAGTTAAAAATTCTATTACTAAAAGCATGAGTGAGCAAGAACAAAAAAGTGTTAAAGAAAAAATGTTTGAATCTTTTGCTTATGTTGCTAATAAAATTTTAGGTAGTAATTATAGAGATGGTAATGTATTAAGAAATGGAAGAATAGATTTTAGAAATTATAAAAATAAAAGATTAGTAGTTGATTTAAGAGACATACAATATAGAGCAGAAGATATGTATATAGAACCATTTTCTGCAATAACAAGTAGGTTGAATATAGAATATGATGATGCAACAATGGATTTTGTATTTGAGCCTATATTAAGGATTGGTGGTAAGACATATGTTGCAACAGTAGTTGATAATGTAGCTGATAATGTTTTTGGTAATTTAATGTTGAGTTCATTTATAGATAATAATAATATAAAGTTACATGGCAAATATGTTGTTTATGAACAATTAGAAAGTAATAATTACTATAATGTATTTAAGGATAATAATTTTAAGTTATACAATCCTATTATATTAAGGAAACAGGTATTGTCATTACTTGAGTTAAAAGGGTTAAAAAGTAATGATAATGTTGTTGTAAAAAAAGATGTTGTTGATACAGAAAAGCAATATGTTCAACAATCTAATAACAGGGTTAAACTGGGAGTATCTGAACTATTTGAATCTAATCCTGAATTAGCTAATGCTGTATATGAAGCTTTAGGGTTTGGTCAAGAAAGATTTTTAAAACAATACCCAAAAGGGGTTGAGTGGGAAACTTTGGTTGGAAAAGCAGATATAGAAAAATTACAAACGATTGCTGATTTAAAATTTGATAATAAAGATGTTGTTAAAAGTGTAAAAAACGAACATTATAGTGATACTGTAAGTAAACTGTACGGAGAAAATGCCAAACGATATGTTTCTGATACAGGAAATGAAATAACTAATTTGGAGGGTGAATTTTTAAAAAATAATTCAGAATTTGCAAGACAATTTATTACAGATTATCTTGAATCTGAGCTTGGCGAAGGTACTACAATGCAAAATTTTGCACAAAAACTTTTAGACAAACATGTTAAATTAATAGATACACAACAAGGTGTTTTATTTGGGGAACAACCAATTGCACAACCAACCCCACAACAAAAGCAACAAGCTATACAACTATATTCTGAATATCTTGAATCATTAAACAAACCTAATACTAATCCTGTACTTCAAGTCAATCAACAAGAACAAGTTAAAAAGTTTGCTGAATTACAAGAAAGACTAAATAATAAAGAATTC
>JAGPKW010000135.1 GCA_018053685.1 Patescibacteria group bacterium | reverse complement strand
AATGCTAAAATTGATAAGAAACTGTGAAGATAAATTTTTCAATAAAGGTTATCTATTTCAAATTAAGGGGAAAAAATAAAAAAACTTCTAATCATTGGTATTCTGTTAATAGCAATGATGATTTGCCTTTTTGCTCAGCAGGAATTTTATAATATCAATACCGTTAACGCTTTCTTACTAAATATCATATAAATAGGAGTAGTGAAAGCAATGTAGTTGCTATTTGGAGAGTAAATAGCAACTACATTTATTGCAATACACCAAGATTTATTTAGTTATGAGAAGAATTTTTGTTACAGCGGTATATGTTTTTCCCTGATAACTAAAGATTATTTCATCTTGTGAAGATATTTTTTCTCTATCTAAAAATTTATCTATATTAGAAAAAACAAGCTCAAAATCTCTTTTTAACTCCCAACTTTTATCTGGGTTATCTTTATCCAACAATATAACATAAAATCTATTATCAGCTCCGAATCTTTGAATTCCTTGATTCTCATATAGCCATTTAGCCAACTGATAAGGATATTTTAATGCGATTTCTATATCATAATCTTTGGGTAAATAACTAATTTTTAAATCAAAAGGTTGACCATCAAAAAATATATCTATACCTTTTATATTTTTAAGAGTTGGAATAACTTTAGGATGTTTACTAATATGTTCCTCAATTAAAACAGTAGTCCAATGATTAAACCAAGTGCATATAACATAATTAGTTATTTCACTATGCAATTTAGATTTTACTATATTTATTAATTCATCATAATGCATATATTTTCGAACATATTGAGCTTGTATTTTTTGATCTAACTGTCCTTGCACTATTCCCCAAGAAAAAGTTTTAACTTTAGATAATTCCAGTTTTAAATCATTATCAGATATTTGGTTTTCTCTATTTTTAATAATTTCATCATATTTAGATTTTATAAAATTATCGATCAAAGCAATATCTATAGAAGAACTAATAGAAATAATATCTTCAATAATTTTGGTCCGAGTTTTATTTTTTACAAAAATTTCTAAAGATTGAGCTAATAATTTTAGATTATTACTATCAATGCTATTAAGTTTTAAGTTTAAAACTTCTTTTTTACTCAATAAAGGCATTTTTATTTACCTCATTTTTTTTGAAAAGCATTATATATTCATGCTTAAAGATATAAAATCCACCAACTAAAGCTCTATATCTCCAGAGTTCTTTTTGATTTCTTTTTGCTCTTGTTTCTTCAAAATTTTTAACAATAATGCTTTTTAAAATATAGGGTCTTTTTAAAATTTCATTCATACAATAAAATCCTAAGGGGATCCATTCACCTTTTGAATACTTATCTCCTATTACAAGGGCTAAATACCTACCTTTTTCAAGAAATGGAGTCATATTATCAACGACTTCTCCAAATTTTTTCAAAAAAGATTCTGTATTTTCTGAGTTAGAAAGATCATTTGAATCATTAGAAAATTGAATGATATCGTGATAAGGAGGATGCATAATAAGCAATTGAACTTGGTTGATATTATACTTATTTAAAATAGGTTTTAAATCAATTTTTCTACTATCTCCTATTAAAATTTCGCTTATTACATTAAATTTATTAGGTTCAGCATCTATATATTTTTTTGCTTCATCTACTACTTTTGGATTTAATTCTATTCCTATGCCATTTCTGCCCAATCTTTTACTTTCAATTAGAGTAGTACCGCTTCCTAAAAAACAATCTAATACCCAGTCATTTCTTTTGGTGTACCTCATCATCATTTGATAAGGAATTTGAGGAATGAAATTGCCCCAGTACCATCCTAAATGAGATCCTGAGGCATCCCTTTTATCAAAAATCCATAAACTATCCGTCAGTACATCATTATATTCTTTCCATTTTAATAAATTAATATCGTTAATTTTGTTTGTTTTTACCTTATCAATACTGTTTTTTAATCTTTTTATATAATATTTTGCTCTTTCTAAAGTCTGTGATTTTAGTATTTGATCTAACTCATCTATTATTATATCTGTTCGTAAAGAAATAGTATCACCATTCATATTAATATTAATCAATCCGATAAAGTCATTACTATAATTATTTATTATTGCTTTTAGGGATATAATTTGATTTTTAATTGTGTCTAATTTTTCAGAATTCTCTAACTTTTCTAGCTCTTCCAAAAATTTGGTTTTATTCAATATTATTATTTTATAAGAAGTTGTAAAATTTTCGTCTATAGGTAATGTAATTTGATTTGAGTTATTAGCTTTCATATAATTTTCCTTTTTTAGGTATGAGAATTTAATCATAATATTCAAAAACTGTATTTACTTTATAAATTGATATATTGAATTGTCAAGCATAAAAATAACTTTATTACCACTATCTTATTAAATATCACATAATTAACATTATAAAATGAGTTGATATCAATCCATTTTGATATCAACTCAACTGATTCATCATTATAAACTTAACTATCCAATAATAGCTTTCACATCATCATCTGGATTAGTTATAGGTTGTAAACCGAAGGTATCTATAATGACTTTTGCTACATTAGGTGATAGAAATGCTGGAAGAGTTGGTCCCAAACGGATATTTTTGAATCCGAGAGAAAGCAGAGCTAGAAGCACAGCTATTGCTTTCTGTTCATACCAGGCAATATCAAAAGCGATAGGTAATTGATTTATATCTTCCAGCCCAAAAGCTTCTTTCAATTTTAAAGCAATAACAGCAAGAGAATAGGAATCATTGCATTGTCCTGCATCAAGAACTCTTGGAATACCTTCTATCTCTCCTAAATTGAGCTTTATATAACGATATTTGGCACATCCAGCAGTAAGTATTACAGCATCAGAAGG
>JAGPKW010000134.1 GCA_018053685.1 Patescibacteria group bacterium | reverse complement strand
TAAAATTTGGCTTAGCTTTTAAATTATTAGATAAGTTTAATGCAGACTATCTTGCAACCGGTCATTATGTTAAAAATATCTTTAATACAGATACTAAAGAGTATGAGTTATATACTCCAAAAGATAAATCAAAAGATCAAACATATTTTTTACATATCTTAAATCAAGATAAATTATCTAAGACCTTGTTCCCATTATCAGAATATAGAAAAGAAGAGATATATAATATGGCATATTCTAAATCTTTAAAGATATATGAAAACATAAAAGAGAGTTCCGATTTCTGCTTTGTTGCTGGTTCATCTAAGGATGATTATATTAAAGAGAAATTAGGCACAAAAAGGGGTGATATTATAGATTTACAAGGTAAAAAAGTTGGCGAGCATGAAGGATTATATTTTTATACATTAGGGCAAAGAAAGGGTATAGGCTTTTTTAATTCAAAGCCATATTATGTATGTGGGTTTGATTTTCAAAATAATAAATTAATAATTTGTTCTGAAGGAGAAAAAGATGTTTTGTATAAAGATGAGATTATTATTGATGAAGTAAATATTATAAATCCAAGTATAGAAGAAAAAATAAAAAACAAAGAGATTACTGAGGTTTTGGCTAAAAATAGATATCAGCAGAAGTTTGAAGAAGCTAGTATTGAATTTTTAGAAGATGAAAAATATAAAATAAAATATAAAAATAAACAATTAGCTCCAACATTGGGACAGTTTTGTGTATTATATCAAAAAACAGACAATGAAGAAAAAATATGCTATGGAGGTGGAGTTATAATTAAAGCTTAAAACATGACTTATTATATTATTACATTTGGTTGCCAAATGAATTTATCAGATTCTGAGAAAATTAAAGCTATATTAGATAGCAATGGTTTTGTAGAAACAAAAGATAGGGATATATCTGATATTATTGTTATAAATACTTGTTCAGTAAGAGAATCAGCAGAAAATAGAGTATTTGGATTAGTAGAGAATCTATCTAATTTAAAACAGAAAAATAATAAACCATTTATAGTTGTAACCGGTTGTATGCCAGGTAGAGACACAAACAATGAGATAAGAAAAAAATTTAAAAATAAAATTGATTTGTTTATAAAAATAAATGATATAGAAAAACTGCCAATATTTATTTATGAATATTTTGGAGGTAAACATACAGAAGAAAATATAAATCTATATAGAACAGATATTCAAGATGATCTTAGAAATATAGACTATATAAATATAAAATCAGAAAATAAATCAAAATTTGAAGCTTTTATACCAATTATAACAGGGTGCAATAATTTTTGTAGTTATTGTGTTGTCCCATTTACTAGAGGTAGAGAAGTATCAAGAGACCCTTTTAGTATAATAAAAGAGGTTAAAGAACTAAAAAATAAAGGGTATAAGCAGATAACTCTTTTAGGCCAAAATGTAAATTCATATAACCCAGATAATTTAAAATATGTAAGTAAAGACAACCCATATAAACATAAATTTGCACAGTTACTTTGGGAAATTAATAAAATTGGCATTGATAGAATATATTTTACTTCATCTCACCCAAAAGATATTGATGATGAAGTTATAGATGCTTTAAATTTGGAACATATGGGGAATTATTTACATCTAGCAGTTCAATCTGGTGATAATAATATTTTAAAATTAATGAATAGACATTATACAAAAGAAGAATATTTGGATAAAATATCAAAGATTAGAAGAATAAAACCAGATATAGCAATAGGAACAGATATTATAGTTGGCTTTCCAGGAGAAACAGAAGAAGCATTTAATGAGACAATTGATTTATATAAAAAAGCAGATTTTGATATTGCATATATTTCTATTTATTCAGATAGATCAGGTACTGCTTCTATTAAAATGAATAATAAAATTAGATTTGATATTAAAAAGAAGAGGTGGAATACTTTGCATGATCTTATGGAGGAAATTGTTCTAAAGAAAAATCAAAAATATATTAATAATATGGTCAAAGTTTTAGTTGAAGAATATGATAATAAAAAGAGGATGTATATAGGGCATTCTTCTGAACAAAAAGTAGTGAAGTTTAAATCAGATAGTAATGATTTAATAGGTAAGATTGTAGATATTAAGATATATAAAGTAGAAGAATGGAATTTATATGGTAGGGAGGTTTAGTATATATTTAAATCTACTATAAATACTATTAATATATACAAGAATCCAACAGCACTCTTAATTATTAGTTTGTTCCCTTTTTCTACTTCTTTTAAATTTCCATTAGCCAAATCTTTTGTTGTATAACCTTGCATAAACCATATTATAGTTAACACTAGTACCACAAAGGCTGATATATTAAGAATCATTAATATAGGAGAATTAAATTCAATAGAAACAAAATTACTAACATCATCCTGATATTCTTTTACTCTTTTTAAGGCATTACTATTCTTTGGGAATAATAATAGTAGCCCTGTTAATAAAATATATATATTTTCCATATATATATTTTATCATAGCAGATATTAAAAGTGAATTTTTAATTGAAAAATAGTAACAATAATGGTATTATTTAATTAAAATTATTTATTAAAAAATTTATGGTAAATCAAACAAATTTAATAGATGAAAAAAATATCAGATTAGAAAAACTTAATAGGATAAAAGAGCTAGGCATTAATCCATATCCAGAAAATTATTTAGATAGAATAAAAACATCTGAAGCTATAACTATTGCCAATGATATTAATTTAAGAGACTCAGAAGATATTAAAAAAGAATTTAAGAATTGTATTAAATTAGCTGGACGTTTAATGGCTTTTAGGAGTCACGGAAAGCTTTCTTTTGGGCAAATACAGGATTTAGATGGTAGAATGCAAGTAGCTTTTGTTA
>JAGPKW010000012.1 GCA_018053685.1 Patescibacteria group bacterium | reverse complement strand
ATGTAAAAGATGTATTATTACTTGATGTAACTCCATTATCTTTAGGTATAGAAACATTAGGAGAAGTTATGACTGTATTAATACCTAGAAATACAACTATACCAACGTCTAAATCACAAATATTTTCTACGGCTGTTGATAATCAACCAAGTGTTGAAATAAATGTATTACAAGGTGAGAGACCAATGGCACCAGATAATAAATCTCTTGGGAGATTTACATTAGATGGAATATTACCAGCTCCAAGAGGTATTCCTCAAATAGAAGTTACATTTGATATAGATGCAAATGGTATATTAAATGTTAAAGCTAAAGATAAAGCAACAAATAAAGAACAACATATTACTATAACTGGCTCTACTACACTATCAAAAGAAGAAGTTGAAAAAATGGCAAAAGAAGCTGAACTACATGCTGAAGAAGATAAAAAGAAAAGAGAACTTGTAGAAGCTAAAAATACTGCTGAATCTTTAATATTTCAAACAGAAAAATTAATAAAAGATACTGGTGATAAATTAGGACCTGAAAATATTAAGAAATTAGAAGATAAAATACAAGATACAAAAAATATATTAGCTAAATCTGATGTTACAATAGATGAAATTAAAAGAGCAACAGAAAGTTTAAGTGAAGAAGCACAAAAAATAGGTGAAGAAGCTTATAAAAATGCACAAACACAACAACAAGCATCTTCACAGTCACAAGAACAAAATACTTCATCCAATGATCAAAATACAGTAAATGGAGAATATGAAGAAGTTAAAAAATAATTAAATATTAATAAGGCTACATAAATAGGTGCTATAAGCACCTATTTAGTGGTCTATATTAGTTTTTAATAATATTATATGTTGTATGGCAAAAGATTATTATAAAATTTTAGGAGTTGATAGAAATGCTAGTGAAGATGATATAAAAAGAGCTTTTAGAAAATTAGCACATGAATACCATCCAGATATGGGAGGAAACCCTGAAAAATTTAAAGAGATAAACGAAGCGTATCAAGTTTTAGGTAATAAAGAAAAAAAAGCTCAGTATGATCAATTTGGTGCAAACTTTGAAGATAATAATGGGCAAGGGTTTAATAAGCAAGGCTTTAAAGGGTTTGATTTTTCAAATTTTCAACAAGATTTCAATTTTGATTCTGACTTTGACTTGGGTGACATCTTTGATGGATTTTTCGGTGGAAGATCAGCCCCTCATCAAACTTCAAGAAATAAATATAAAAGAGGGGAAGACATAAGAGTTGAAGTTGAAATATCTTTTTTAGAAGCTGTATTTGGAGTAAAAAAAGAAATACGCTTAAAAAAAATAAAGAAGTGTGATAATTGTGATGGTTTAGGCCATGAGCCTAATTCAACTAGACATACTTGTAATAAGTGTGGCGGGACTGGTAAAGTTAATAGAATAGTAAATACATTTTTTGGGCAAATGAGATCAACGTCTGAATGTGATGAATGCCAAGGAACTGGTATAATATATGATCAAAAATGTAGCAAATGTAAAGGCGCAGGATTTTATAATGATTATGAAGATATAAAAATAGATATACCTGCTGGTATAGATAATGAAGAAGTTCTAAGACTTTCTGGAGAAGGAAATGCTGGAGCTAGTGGAGGCCAAAATGGAGATTTATATATCACTGTCATAGTAAAAGATGATAAATATTTTAAGAGAGAAAAATATAATATATTAACAACATTAGAAATATCTTTCCCTGAGGCAGCTCTTGGAACTAAAAAGGTTGTAAAAACTGTATATGGAGATTTACTTGTAAATATACCTGCTGGAATACAAAGTGGAACAGTTATTAAGTTAGAAAATAAAGGAATTAAAAAATTGAATGGAAGAGGTTATGGTGATCATCTTATTACTGTGATTGTGAAGACACCTACAAGATTAACATCTATGGAGAAAAAAATGTATGAAGAAATGCTAAATAAATAAGTGGAATTTTATCCACTTATTTATTTACATAACTTTTTTAACTAATTTAGAAAAAACTTCAAAATTATCTTTTGCTAATTCAGATAACACCTTTCTATTCAATGCTATATTATTTTTATGAAGAGCATTTATAAACTTAGAATAACTATATTTTTCATTGATTTGTTTTAAGGCTGCATTTATTCTAATGTTCCATAAAGCTTTATTATTTCTTTTTTTCTCTTTTCTCCCTCTATATGCATTTTTACCTGATTTAATGATAGCTGTTTTAGCAGCAGCAATTAAATTTTTTCTACCAAATTCAAATCCTTTTGCTTTTTTTAATATATTTTTTCTTCTTTTTGCATGATGAACACCTCTTTTTATTCTCATATTTTTATTTACTCAATTAATTAAACAAGTGTTAGTATAGAACAAATTATTGATTTTGTAAAACTTTTGTCAATGTTTTTGCTATATTAGTATTCTTAGCAATCTCTATATCTTTTCTTTTATTTCTTGTTATTTTGCCACTTTCTCTAGAATTAAAATGATCTTGCCCACATTTTCTTTGTATAACTTTTCCATTTTTTGTTAATTTAAATCTCTTTGATATTTTTTTTACTGTCTTTATTTTTGGCATATATTTAATTAGATTATTTTTTATATGAAACTATACAACTAAGTTTATTATTTTTAAATTTTATAGGATCTTCAATTATAATATTATTTTTTGTTTTATCTACCTTTAAAGAATCAATAAAATTATTTATTACTTCTTTTGCCATATGCTGATAATTAAGCTCCCTTCCTTTTAA
The DNA here is from genome assembly GCA_018053685.1 of Patescibacteria group bacterium. GTDB lineage: Bacteria > Patescibacteriota > Patescibacteriia > JAGPKW01 > JAGPKW01 > JAGPKW01. The sequence goes on along the minus strand of JAGPKW010000012.1, from coordinate 10,148 downwards.
TTGAATTTCTATTTTTATCTTATATCCTTTTTCAAAAAATTTCGTTGACTGTTTTAATTTTGTTTCTATATCATGTTTACCAATAGTTGGTGAAAGTTTTATTCCTTTTATAACAACCTTTGAAGCTGATTTCTGCTGAGCTTTTAATTTTTGTTGTTCTTTATATTTAAATTGATTATAATCAATTATTTTACAAACTGGGGGATTAGATAAAGGGGATACCTCAACTAAATCTAATCCAGAATCAAATGCTTTATCCAAAGCTTCTGATATTTTAACAATTCCAATATTATTACCATATTCGTCAATCAACATTACGCTTGGACTTTTAATTTCATTGTTTATCCTATATTTAGGTATGTTAATTTTGTTTATATAATTAAAGTTAAAAATTAAATATGTGGTGGAGGTGATGGGAATTGCGCCCATGTCTAGTATTCGCTTATATAAAACGCAAATATTTGTTTTTGAAAAGAACTTAATATTATTAAACTTTTTGTATTAGATTATTTGTCTAATACTAAATGTTTTTATGTTATAATACTCTATATAAAAGTATTTTTCAGTCTTAGTTATATTAACTCAAGCTGTAACATATGCTAATTCTCTTTCTGAAGCAAATAAATTTGCTACATAAGAGCTAGCTTTTGCAAATAAATTTTTTGCGTTTAAATTTAAAAAACTTAGTTTTATATAAGTATTGAACCTATCGATACTTTACACCCCCATGATATATTTTATTAAAAACTTAGTGATATTTTATACTATTTACTACAAAAAAGCAATAGAAAGAAAAAATAATGTTCACTCTACCGCTCATTAGCTTATATGTCCCCTCTAAAAAGAGTTGAGCATATAATTTAAGGATACTCATCAAGAGAAAAGGAGGAGGATCCTCTCAACTTTTTCCACTAATAAGCAGTAGAATGAACATTATCTATTTAATAATTATAATATATAACAATTTAAAAAATATTGCAATAGTTTATTTTTCTTTAATATTAGGTAATTTAATAGCTTCTATCATAAGAAATAATGGAAATTCTTTTCTTGCTTTATCTTCTATTTCTTTTTTAGGACCATTTTGACTTATTTTATGCGAGGTCCATTCCTCTAATCTTTTTATATAGAATCCTGAATTATCTAATATTTTAAAATATGTCTGTAGTGGCCGATGAAAGGATACTGTGTATTTATTATTCTTTAAACCAGGGTGCATTTCTATTTTTATTTTTGACTCAGTTAAATATTGGTCTATTCGTCTAGATATATTATTTTTTTCTATAATCCAAGATGTCTTTTTGGGGATTCTTAAAACTGGATGGTTTAATACTATAAATAGCATGCCATTATTTTTTAAAATTCTATAGCACTCGTTAATCGTATCTTTTATATTTTCTATATTCTGCAATGCTAATATTATTGTTATTTTATCAATTGAATTATCATCTATAAATTTTAAATTACTAGAATCTGAGACTATAAACTTTATATCTTTATAGCTCTTTTTGGCTATATCTATCAATTCTTTTCCTATATCTACTCCTATAACTTTTGCACCATTTTTTTGAAATTCATTAGCAAAAAATCCTGTTCCACATCCTAAATCTAGTATCTCATTACCAGGTCTTATATCTAAAAGCCTTAAAATATTTGGTAATATCACTTTATTTTGGTAGCTATTATCATTTTTAATTAAATTATCATACCAATTAGCAACATTATCCCATGATGTATTATTTTTTTGCATATTTATTTTATTTATTAATATATATTATATCATAAATTGTATATAATTAATTGATAACATAAAGCCTATATGTTATTATTATATTAAATAAATTAAAATAGAAAATATAAAATGATAATATATTCAGAAAATCCTAGAGCAAGTTTTGATTATGAAATTTTAGATAGATATGAAGCTGGTATCAAATTAACTGGGCCAGAAGTTAAATCTATAAAAACAAATGGAATGTCTTTAAAGTCAGCATATGTTAGAATTATGAACAATGGCGATGTATGTCTTATAAACGCTCATATACCAAAATATAAACCAGCATTCTCAGCACAAATTAATTATGATCCAGAACAAACTAGAAAATTACTATTGCATAAAAAAGAAATAAATAAGTTACTGCCAAAAGTTAAAGAAAAAGGACTAACAATAATTCCTTTAAAAGTCTATCAAAAAGGAAAGTTTATAAAAGTTGAAATAGGATTAGCAAAGGGTAAAAAACTCTATGATAAACGAGAAAGTATTAAAAAGAAAGATATTGAACGAGACATGAAGAGAGAAATAAGAAATAAATAAAATAATATGGATCACAAAAAAGAATTAGTAAAAATATTAAAAAGGGTAGATATATTGGAAAATATTGATATAGAAAATATTATAGAAGAACCAAAAGATAGAAATAATGGTGACTTTGCTTTACCTTGTTTTATAGTTGCAAAAAATATAGGGATGGATATTAAAAAAGTTAGTAACTATATTTACAATGAGATAAATAATAATAAATTATTTAATGTTATTTCTATTGGACCATTTTTAAATTTTAAATTAAAAAATGAATATTTAATTAAGAATTTAAAAAACAAAAATAGTTTAAAGAATATAGGTAAAAATAAAAAAATATTAATAGAATATTCCTCACCAAATACAAATAAAGCACAACATTTAGGTCATTTAAGGAATAATATTTTAGGTGTTTCATTGACTAACATATTAAAATTTTGTGGCTATAATGTTATAACTTCTTGTATATTTAATGATAAAGGTCTAGCAATGGCAAAGACAATTTATGGGTATATTAAATTTGGAAATAACTCCGAATCTGCTATTGGGGAAAAACCTGATAAATTTGTTGGGAATTTTTATGTATTAGCGTGCCAAGATGAAAAAAATGATAAGCACGTAAAAGAAGAGATAAATGAGATAAACAGAAAGTGGGAAAATGGAGATCAAGAAATTATGCAAATATGGAAAAAACTTACTAATTGGGTATATTCTGGTTATTCTAATACATATAATAGGCTTGGATGTAAATTTGATAAAATATATTATGAAAGCGATATTTTTAAATATGGCAAAGAAATTGTATTAGATGGTTTTAAAAAAGGGATTTTTAAAGAAAGTAGTGGGGCTATAGTATCCAATTTAGAAGAATATAATCTACCAGATACCATCTTATTAAAATCTGATGGTACTAGTTTATATATTACTCAAGATATATATCTTGCAAAATTAAGAAAAGAACAAATCAGACCTCAAAAAACTATATATATAGTTGCTAATGAGCAAAATCTATATTTTAAACAGTTATTTGCAATATTAGAGCAATTAGGGATTGGGAGAAAAGAAGAATATTTTCATTTAAACTATGGCTATATATCTTTACCAGAAGGAAAAATGAAAAGTAGGGAAGGGGTTGTTATAGATGCTGATGATTTAATGGATGAGGTTGTTAATAATGAACTTGAAAAATTAGAAGATAAAGATAAAAAAAAGGCTGAAATTATTGGTGTTGGGGCAATAAAATTCCAATTTCTAAAAATAGATGCATATTCTGACTTAGTATTTGATCCAAAAAAATCTATAGAACTTAATGGAGATACCAGCGTTTATCTTCAATATACTTATGCAAGAATAAAATCTTTATTAAAAAAATCAAAAGTAAGACAGAGAGATTTTATAAAATTTAACATCAATAATGCTGCTTTATTAAAAGATGAGATAGATTTAATGAGGGAATTAAATTTTTTTTATAGTTCTGTAGTAAAATCAGCTGAAAATTATAATCCTTCATTTTTGTGCAAAGAACTAATAAATATAGCAAATGTTTATAATAATTTTTATCAAAAAAATAAAATTATAAACATGGAAGATAAAAATTTAAAAAATATAAGATTATTTTTAAGTTATAAAACAGGAGAATATATAAAACTTGGATTGAAATTATTAGGTATAAAGACAATAGATAAAATATAATGCAAAAAGAATATAATTTATTAAAAAATATATTAAAAAGTAAAACATGCCCTCATGCTTTTATTTTTTATGGGCCAGAAGATGCTGGAGAATATGAGGTTGCTATAAAAGTTGCAAAATATTTAAATTGCAAAAATAAACAAAATGATAATTTTTGTGATGAATGTGACCAATGCAGGATGATAAATAATCTAAGTCATCCTGATTTATATATTGTTAAACAATTAGAAGGAAAGAAAGAAATAGTAGACTCTCAGATAGGAGATGCAAGAACAGAGGGAAGTTTAGTTTTTAACCTTATTAATTCCAAACTAGTTGGAGAATATAAAATATGTATTATACAGAATATAGAATTTTTAAATAAATTTTCTGCTAATAACTTACTAAAAATATTAGAAGAACCACCAGAAAATACAATTATTATCCTTATATCCAATAATCTAAAAGATGTTTTAGAAACAGTAAAATCTAGATGCTGTATTATTAAGTTTAATATTTTAAATAAAAATGAAATATTTGATATAATTAAAAAACAAGATGAATTAATATACATTCTATCATCCAATAAATATAACAAAGCAAAAGAACTTTTAGATAAAGATTATTTAGATTCTGTAATAAATGATATAAAAGAATTTTTAAATATAATAAAAAGTCTGCCATTTGAAAGAATATTATATATTAGAAAAATATTAGATAATAAAGATAAACTTAATTATTATATCTATATTTGGGAAACTAGTTTTAAAATCATACTAGATAAAAATAATGCTATGATTAAAAATATATTTAGTATTAATGACATAAATTTAAGTAATATCGAAAAAAATATAAAAAAATTATATAATATAAATGAGGCTAAAAAAGGAAATTATATTTTAAAATTATATTTAAATGACTTCATATTAAATTTATGAATATATACAATTCTATAAAAATAATACCAATTCTGTTCTTATCTTTATTTTTGTTTGGCTGCACAACTACAACTAATAATAGTTCTAATATAATTAATCAAGAAGTTCAAATACAGCCGTCTGAAACAGCCAAAAAATATGTTTCTGGTATTTTAAAGTCTGTAGATGGAGGAAGGACATGGAACGAAAAAACATATGTTGGAAGAGATGAAAAAAATAATATTTTAACAATAGGGGATTCTTTTGTATATAGTATAAAAACATCCCCTTTAGATGATAAAATTTTAGTTGTAGCAACAAGAAATAATGGTTTATATATATCATATGATCAAGGAGAAAATTGGCAATTGCTTTCTGGAGATATAGGAAAAGATATAAAAATTTATAGTTTCAGCATGGCTAGCCCAAGGACTTTTTATGTTGGATATAGGAATAGAGTATATAAAACTGTTAATGGTGGTATAGATTGGGAAAATATATATATAGATAAGGATTCTGATATTATAGAAGTATACAATGATCCTGAATATACTGATAATTTATATATATTTACAGTTGATGGAAGAATAATAAAACAAAATAGCTCTGGGGCTTTTGTTCTACATAATTTTAATTCAAGCAATTATAGCTATGGATATGCTAGGGGAGTTGGAATTAAAGACGCTTATTTTTATGATAATAATGCTAGCACAAATTATATTTTGTTTAATGACAATTCTGTATTTTTAACAACTGATTATGGTGAAACATACAATAGAATAGAAAAAATGCCATCTGGACTTATAAATAATTTATACTTATATCCAAATAAACCAGGTTCATTTTTGCTTTCTACTTCATCTGGTTTATTTAAGACTAATGATAATGGTGATTCATGGGATGAAATCCCTCTACTTTCAGTTGATAAAAATATAAGTACACTTGCAATTAGCAAAAAAAATAGAAACGTAATATATTATTCTATGGGGAATTTATTATATAAAACAATAGATGATGGATATAATTGGGAGGTTATTGAAGGTCCAACTACTAAAATTATTTCCAGTATAAATATTAGCCCACAAAATAATCAGGTTATATTTATTGGTATAGATTTCAATTTATTATCAAGTAGTACAAAACCTGCAGATACTAATATTGCTTGTGATCTGTTTGGTATGTTATTTCCTATATTTTGCCAATAAAACATGATTGAAAATTTAATACTTTTTGCTTTATCTCTTAACAAAGAAAGTTATTTAGATGATGTCAAAAAACAAATAGACAATTTAGATTTAGTTCAAAATAGAATCGTTGACTTTATACCTATTAATGATTCTTATTTTAATACAATAAAAATAAATAAAGATGTAATTGATGTTGAAAATAATTTTAGATCTGGAATTGTATTTGATAATAAAACTGGGGAAATATATTGGAGTAAAAATATTAATGATAAAAGATCTATTGCGTCCTTAACAAAAATAATGACAATATTAGTATTTTTAGATACAAATACTAACTTATATGATTACGTAACTGTTACAAAAGATGATTTAGCTGTAGAAGATAAAGAAGCTGCAAAAATTGGATTTTATGTAGGTGATATGGTTATGGTAAAAGATCTTTTATATGCTGGATATATAGGATCTAAAAATGATGCTATAAATTTACTTGTAAAATCTACTGGCTTATCTCAAGAAGAATTTGTAAAAAAAATGAACGATAAAGCTAAAGAACTTGGACTAAAAGACACAGTTTTTACAAATGTAAATGGCTTAGATGTTACAAACATTTCTACAGCAAAAGATTTAGGCAAACTTGTATATTATGCTTTTTCAAATAAAACAATACAAAATCTATCTCAGGTAAAAGAATATATATTTAAAACAAAATTTGGGAAAATATATAAAATTACAAATACTGATAAATTGCTAAATACTAATAATTTTGATATTATAGCAGCTAAAACAGGCTATTTAGATGAATCTTTATATTGTTTAGCTTTGCTTTCAAAGAAAGGTGATAGAGAATTAATATCTGTATTACTAGGTAATGATACAGATGAACAAAGATTCTATGATGCAGAAGCACTTAATTTATTTATATTTAAAAATTGGAGATGAAATGTCATCAGCAAAAACAGTAACAAAAAATTCAATATTTTTATTAATATCTTCTATATTCCAGAAAGTTGTTTCTTTCTTATATTTTACATATCTTGCAAGACATCTGCCAGCAGACTCAGTTGGGAAATATGCATTTTCTATTAGTTTTTCATTTATGTTTGCAGTATTTATGGATTTTGGAACTAATTCTTTATTGATTAGAAAAATAGCAAGAAGCGAAGATGACCAAAATAAAAATGTAAACCATGTTTTTGTGTTAGAAGTTATTCTTGGAATAATATTTATTTTAGTATCGTCATTGATTATAAACATAATAGGATATCCAAATATAACAAAACAATTAATATATATAAGTATAATAACAGTATTCTTTGATAATCTAACAACAACTTTTTATGCAACATTAAGAGGTAAACAGGAATTGTGGTTTGAAAGTATTGGATATGCAGCATATCAAGTTATAGTTTTTGTATTAGGAATATATTTAGTAAAGAATAATTACTCCTTAATATATTTAGCAATGCCTCCTCTTATAGCTACATTATCTAATTTTGTATATTCTTTTATAATTGCGAAAGTAAGATCTGGATTTAAGTTTAATTTAAATGCAAAATATCAAGATTTAATAAAAATAGTTAAAGAGTCATTACCTTTTGCTTTAACTGGCATTTTCACAAAGATATATACTTCTGTTGATAGCTTCTTTTTGTCTTTATTTTCTACAGATGAGCACATTGCGTATTATCAAGCATCATATAAATTAGTTTTTGCTATGCAGTTTATACCAATAGCAATAGGTTCAGCCATATTCCCAGCTTTTGCTAAAGATTTTAAAGAAGATAAAGAACAGCTGAATAATACATTTTTAAAAAGTTTTAAAGTTTTATCATTTATTGCTATACCTTTAACTTTTGGATTTATGATACTTGCAAAGGACTTAATATTACTATTATATCCAACATATACTCAATCAGTTGAAGTATTACAGATATTCTCTTTAATATTTTTCTTTATGTTTTTAAATACTCCTGTTGGACTAATTTTAAGTTCATGTGATAGGCAAAGAATAAATACAAGAAATACTTTTATTGCAATGATTATAAATGTTATATTAAATCTAATATTAATACCATTAATAGATATAAAAGGAGCAGCAATAGCATCACTTATAACATTTATCATTTTATTCTTTACTAATTTTTTTGAAGCTAAAAAAACTATTAATTTTTCAACATCTGATATTCTAAAAATGGTTTCTAAGATATTATTGGCATCAATAATAATGTCAATATTTATATTATTGATAAAAACAAAAATTAATTTTATTATAGCAGTAATACTTGGGTCTGGTCTTTATTTTTTTCTAATGCAAGCTTTCGGAGTATTTGACATAAAAGATAGTATAAAAAATTTAAAACTTAAGTTATAAATATGAAAGTTTTGATTATAAATCCTTTATCTTCTGGTGGAATTACACAATATACAATATGTCTATCTAATGCATTACAACATTATTCTGATTTAATACTTCTAACATCACAAGATGTTGATTATGAATATAGAAGTTTTTTTGATCTAGAAGAATATAAACAACTTAAAGATAAGGTTAGTTATAAATTAAGTTTTCCGAAAAGCACAAACAGAATATCAAAAATTATAATATATATTTATAATTTTATTAATATAATAAATATAGTTAAAAAAAATAATATAGATATAGTTCATATACAATGGCCTTTAAGCGTTAAATTTGATAAATATCTTATAAATAAATTACATAAATTAAATGTAAAAGTTATATTTACGGCACATAATGTTGTATCACACGAATATAATAATATGGATTTTTTAGCTCAAAAAAATATGCTTAATGCATATGATAAAATAATTGTTCATGCTAACTGTAATAAAAAAGATATAATAGAACTATTTAATATTGAATGGGATAAAATAGATGTTATACCTCATGGTAATTATTTATTTATAAATAGTTTTAATAAATATATTGAAAGAGAATATGCTTTAAAAGAATTAGGACTTGATAACAATAATTTTTATCTATTATTTTTTGGATATATAAGAGAATATAAAGGATTAGATATTCTGCTAAATGCATTAAGTAAATTAGATAATAACATACATCTTATAATTGCAGGCTCTTGTAGTAATTTTTCTAAATATGATGATTTAATAGAACAATTTAAATTAGATAACAGAGTTCATAAATTTATAAAATATATAGACTTAAAAGATTTCGGAAAGTATTTTTATGCTAGTGATGCTGTAATATTCCCATATAAAAATATATATCAAAGTGGGGCAGTTCAAATGGCAATGGCATTTAAAAAACCTATTATTGTAAGTTCTGTTGGTGGGTTAATAGAAACAATAAAAGACAATGACAATGGATTAATATTTAAAAATGAAGATGTTGATGATTTAATAGAAAAAATAAATATTTTATATAAAAATAATGAATTAAGAAATACGATTGCAAATAATGGATATAATTATGCTAAAAATGAATTAGACTGGGATAAGATTGCATATAATACATATAATTTATATATAGGCAATGGAAAATAAAATAGACCTATCAATAATTATAGTTAACTATAATACAAAAGATCTGACTATAAAAAATTTAGAGTCAATTTTTAAATTTACTAATGGTATTTCATATAAAGTTTATGTAGTTGATAATGGATCATCTGACGGATCTGTAAATGCAATTATTGAAAAGTTTGGCAATAAAAATATAAAAATATATGATACTAAACAAAATAATGGATTTTCTAAAGGCAATAATATACCAAATAAAGATATCAATAGTAGATATATTTTATATATGAATCCTGATATGGAAATACAAGAAAATGCTTTTTTGAAGATGGTTCAATTTATGGATAATAATAAAGACATAGATATATCTACATGTACATTAAGATATCCTGATGGCGAAATACAACATAATATAAAAACATCTCCAACGTTTTTTGTAAATTTATTGATCTTATTAAAACTACATAATTTTTTTCCAAATATTAAATCTTTAAGACGTTACTTTTCATATGATTTTGATTACTCAAAGCAATCACAAGTTGAGCAGATAATGGGTGCTTTTGTATTTGC
>JAGPKW010000011.1 GCA_018053685.1 Patescibacteria group bacterium | reverse complement strand
TTCTAAATACAAGTTTTTTGATATATTAAACTGTGATGGTGGCTGCATAGGAAGCTTTGATATAAATAATCATGATAAAGAAAAAAATCTAAAAGCATGGATAGTATTACAATATAAAACACAAATGGAAACAGAAGATAAACATTCAGAAAGCCATATAGAGCAACATAAAAAAGAATTAAAAGGAACAAAATTTACAAGGGAATTTTAAATTAAGGTACTATTATAACATCACTACTGTTATTCATAAAAATATTATCAATAAGATTAACTCCACCATTATTTTTATAACATATTGCAGCATTTTTATGATCAGTGAACTCATTATTTTCTACAATAATGTTACTTCCATTCTGTATATCAAGGCCGCACATAATAGTATTTAATATTTTATTATTAATTATAGTAATATTATTACCACTATTTATTTCTATATCTCTATAAAATCCATTATTAAAAATAGAATCTTGTATTAATAAATCCTTAGCACCATTAACATATATAACTCCATGATTTATGTTATTAAAACTATAATGTCCGCCATATTCAAATATCGTATTTTTTATAACAGAGCCAGATGAATTATTAGTAAATTCTAGATATCCCCAATCACCAGGATTTGGTAGGAAAGCATCTCCATCTAAATTAGAATCCCCTCCATAAGAGTCATCAAAAAATGAAGTAAATATAACAGGATCTTCTTTTATCCCATTTATCATCATCTTCCCATCTATCTTAAACTTACCATGGTCAGTATATGATTTAAATATCGTCCCAGATTCTACATTTAAGACAGCATCCTTACCAATATTAGCTTCATAAATATTATAAATACCCTTACTTAAAGTAAATTCTCCAGAATCAATATTAAGAAATGCCATTGATATTAAATTAAATCTATTATTTTCTAAAACATTATCTTTAATATCAGCTAAAATATTTTGACCAGAAATTGCTATATTTACTGCATTTAAAATTTTATTCCTATAAAACTTCAAGGTCTTATCAACATTGTATAATACAACGTTATAATGATTATCAGTAAATTCATTTTCACTTATTTCACCAGATGATTGAGATATTTTAAATCCATACATAGAATTATAAAACTTAGACCTAATTATTTTTACATTTGAGTTTACTATATTCATATTTGCACCACTAGCTAAATAGATATTATGAAAGCTTGAATCTCTTACAATAAAATTCTTTACACCATCAACCTTAATCATATCACCAACTTTATTAGTAAACTTAATATGCTCGCTATATCCGATATCAACATTATCTAATTCAATATAATCATTCTGATAAAAATATATAGGCCCTATTTCTCCACTTTCATTATCACCATCTCTTGGCATTATATATATTTTATTATCATTATTACCTGCAAATACTACGTTTCCTAAAAATACAAACTTAGCATCTTTAGACATTTTTATCTGAACTCCTGGCTCTACGAGTAAATTAGCATTTTTATCTAGAATACAATCATGATCACAAAAATATATCATATTTTCACCAAATACTGTATCACTAGTTATACTTGTCAACATAGATCCATTCACTAATGGCTCAATATCTACACCTTGCTCTATTGTTTTATAATCAGTATAACTATTACCATCAAACATTCTTAATCTAAAATAATAAATCGCCTTACTGTCTTTTATATAATAATCATAATTTAAAGCATTATTACTAACATCTATATTCTCCCAAGCACCATCATCTTTTTTAACATCTAAATCTAAAAGCAATGCATCAGGGTTAGTCCAACTCAAAGAAATTTTCAGACTTTTATCAACATAATTTTTATTAAATTCAAATCCACTAACAATATTATTACTCTCTTCTTGCACCTGTATGCTATCCTCTTGTTTACTACCTTCAACAATTTCTTCACTAGAATTATTAGTCTGCGGGACATTATAATCAATAACTAAATTATCATTTATATGCATCCAATTATTCTCGTCTAAGTAGGGGTAGTCTTCCTCCTTGTTATCACTACTGTCATCAACATAATTATCAGCATTGGTAACCTTATCATCTAACTCAGCATCTACTGTTATAATCTGTAATTGATCCCCATTATCTTTAATAATTGTTTGTAATATTCTGTTATCTTCAGTAATAGTTTTATTTAATAAGATATTACTGCTATCATCAATTTTACTAATTTCAACATTATTTTTATCTTCTGTATTTATGGTATTACTATCAACTCCTTGTGTAGTTTCATCTAATAGAATATTGCTACTATTGTCGCTTTTACTAACTTCAACATTGTTTTCCACTTTATCATTATTACTCTCAACTTTTTGCTCTGGTTTTATTAAAACATAAGAATAATTTTGAGTTTTCCAAACATCCAAAAAATCCTGAATTAAATATTTTCTTTTTCTACCAAGCATCTTTCCTGGATCATTTAAATAAACATATTGATCATCATATCCAATAAGAACCATAAAATGCCCATCTCTATTAGCTTTCATATTTATTCTTACCGCTACAATTACTACATTCCCATTATCTATTTCTTTCTTTAAATTATCAAAATCATTAACGCCATAAAACACTGCCGAATTTTTTACATTGTCTCTTTCATTAGCAATAGTGTTTAATTTATTAACATTTGTATAGTACCCATTATAATTTCTAATTGGATCTCCATATTTTTGATAAAGCCAATCATCTATTTTTTTTATTTCATTATAATCTAGAAGATCTTCACTTTTTATTCCATTTATATATGACAACACCATATAATAACTCGTTTGCCCACAATTTAAAGTATTATCCCAATCGCCTGGTGGAACCTGAGATATAAAAGCAACGTCATTGATCTTTGCAAATAATATATTAGGAATAAAAAAAAGTAAAAATAATACAAAATAAATCCTTTTCATACTCTCAGAATTAATAGTTATTCATTATATTTAAAACTATTTATAATATCATCTATTAAAGGATTATTTTCATTATCATCATTTCTATCACTACATTCTAGGTTTAAAAAGTATGTATATTCTCCTTCTTTTCTTGCAAACATAATATCTCCAGAGCCAGCAAAATCTCCCTCTTCTTTTATTTTATACCACCCATTTTTATAACTTTCACAAGTATATTTTTTACACCCCAAATCCTGACACTCATTCTTTATATAATCACAAACATCGACACTACTCTTTTCTGTTACAACATCTACTACACATTGTTTACTATTTAAATCATTAGAAATCTCTTCATTAGAAACCTGTATAAACTCATCACTTCCCTTAACATACAAATTATCATCAAGCATTAAGTCAAAGCCATATTTTTTATCCTCAATAATTTTTTTATCATCTTCATTAATAATGTTAGTATCACCAGTATCATCACTAATAGCAACTTCAGGACCTTTCTTATTCCTTCTATTTAGTATAGTAAAAGAGAACACTAAAATGACTAAAATGCCTACTATTACTAAATAAACATATAATATATTTCTCATATTTTTATATAATTAAAAATTAGATATAAAAGTCTTAGCACACATTAAAAACTACATAATTAACTTTTTAATTAAATAAAAATAAATAAATAAAAAAATACACCTATATTAGTGTATTTTTTAAGTGTGCATAAAATATAAAAGGCCTGAAACTAATCAAGCCGTTTATATATTTATTCTATTATATCACCTTCTAATGTTGCCTTTGGAGGTTCTTCTTTATCATCTACTAAACTTACTTCTTCTCCAGAGCGTATCTTATCTATAACTTTCTCTCTTATGTCTTTCATTATGTTTTCATTTTCTTTTAAATAATTCTTAGCAGCTTCTCTACCTATTCCTAATTTAGTATCACCAAAAGTATAAGAATTCCCTGCTTTATTTATAACCCCAAACTTCACACCAACATTTAATATATCAGCTTGCCTTGATATGCCCTGGTTATACATAATATCAAACTCACATTCTGAAAATGGAGGAGCAACCTTATTTTTCACAACCTTTACTCTTACCTGATTCCCTATAATAGAATCACCTTGCTTAATTTGTGCTTTTCTTCTTATTTCTAATCTAACTGATGAATAAAATTTCAAAGCATTACCACCTGTTGTTGTTTCTGGATTCCCAAAAAATACACCAATTTTTTGACGTATTTGATTAATAAAAATAACAATTGTATTTGTTCTACTTATAGCTGCAGTTAACTTTCTTAACGCCTGGCTCATTAATCTTGCTTGCAAACCCATATGTTGATCTCCCATTTCTCCATCAATTTCTGCCTTTGGAGTTAAAGCAGCTACAGAATCAACAACTATAATATCAACTGCACCAGACCTAACAAGTGTTTCAACAATATCTAACGCTTGCTCTCCATAATCAGGTTGGGATATTAATAGATTATCAACATCAACACCTATCCTTCTAGCGTATGATGGATCTAATGCATGTTCTGCATCTACAAAAGCAGCAACTCCACCAGCCTTTTGTACTTCAGCAATAGCATGCTGAGCAAGTGTCGTTTTACCAGAAGATTCTGGGCCAAATATCTCAATTACCCTGCCCTTTGGATACCCCATAACACCAAGAGCAATATCAAGTGATAAACAACCAGACGAAACAACGTCTACATTCATATGAGATGCTTCTCCTAATCTCATTATAGATCCATCTCCAAATTTATCCTTAATCATATCAACAGCAGTTTTAACAGCTTTATCCCTTGGATCATTTAAATTTAATTCTTCTTTCTTTTTTGTCATATTTTTAATTTATTTAATAAAAATTTTATGGTTATAGATATATTATCAAATAGGCATTAATTTTAAATTAATTTTTCTGTGGATAACTCTCATTCTCTTATTTCATTGTTATAATCATCTGTTTCATCATTCTCCTCTCCATTATCATTAATTCCATACACTTCTCTGGGCTTAGCCCCATCAGCAGGTCCAACAACTCCAGCTTCTTCTAATAGGTCCATCAATCTTGCAGCTCTTGAATATCCTATTCTAAACTTCCTCTGTAATAATGATGTAGAGGCTCTTCCAGCCCTTTTTACTTCTTCTACAGCTTCTTCAAATAAATCATCATCAGTATTAAAACCCGAATTTGTTATTCCGCCATTTGTAATTAAAGATTTTTTCTCAACTATACTATTATCATATTCAACATCAAAATCCATTGATTTTAAATGTAAAGTAAGTCTTTTAGTTTCTTCATCAGATATATAAGTTCCTTGTAACCTAATAGGTTTTGGAGTATTTGGGGCAGAATATAACATGTCTCCTTTACCAAGTAATCTTTCAGCACCAATTTCATCTAATATTGTTCTTGAGTCAACAGATGCTGCAACCATAAAAGCAATCCTAGTAGGAATATTTGCTTTAATTAAACCAGTAATTACATTAACAGATGGTCTTTGAGTTGCAAGAACTAAGTGTATGCCAACAGCACGAGCAAGTTGTGCGATTCTTATAATACATGGCTCAACTTCGGCCCTATATAGCATCATTAAATCAGCTAATTCATCAATTATTATAACAATAACTGGGAGCCTATCTTCATTTTCAACTGATTCATTGTATGATGATATGTTAATTTTTTTTGCTGATGCTAAAACCTGATATCTTCTATCCATTTCCCCAACAGCCCACTTTAAAGCATTAACAATTTTCCTATGATCAGTAACAGGTGGAGTAAGTAAATATGGTATACCATTATATAAAGCCAATTCTACTCTTTTTGGATCTACCATTATAAATTTCAAATCATCAGGAGAGTTTTGATACATCAATGCAGCAATGATACTATGTATAGCAACAGACTTACCAGTGCCAGTAGCACCAGCAATAAGCAAATGAGGCATCTGAGCTAAATCAACAATATATGGTTTCCCAGAGACATCCTTTCCTAATAATAAACTTAAATTACTCCTTCTAGTTTTAAATTCTTCACTTGTAATCATCTCCTTCATTGAAACAATTGCAGACACTTTATTTGGCACTTCAATACCAACAAGAGATTTCCCTGGTATAGGAGCTTCTATTCTTAAAGAATTAGCTGCAAGTGCTAAAGCTAAATCATTTTGTAAAGCAACAATTTTAGAAAGCTTAACACCATCAGCAGGCTTAAAAGAATACTGCGTAACAGTTGGCCCAATTTTTACACCTTCCATAGTAACAGAAATACCAAAATTATCTAACGTTTTTTGAATTAGCATTAAATTTGTATTTATATCACCAGCAGAAGCAATACTATTTCTATCTTCTAATAATTCAATTGGCAAATATAAATCTTTCTTTGGTATGTTTAATTTCTTTAATGTAGTAGGCTGTATATCTCCAGTAGATATATGTTTTTCTTTTTTATTATCTTCTGATGGATTAACAAAATTAGCATTCTGTATATTAAACACAGGTGTGCTTGGCTGCTGCTTATTATTTAAAGTTTCATCCTCTGCTTGTTTAGGTACATTAATATCACTACTATTCCCAGTGGCTTCTTCCTGAGTTTTCTTACCAAATAATTTCCTAAAGTAATCATCAATAGGAGTATCAACTATAAAAGCAATACCTAAAAGAATTATAGCAATTAGTATAAAAAAAGATGCAAGATCTCCTGTAAATTTTTGAAAAGGAAATAAAAAATATTGACCAACAACACCACCATTATTTAATGATGGGAATAAATTAAATAAACTTATTAAACCTAATATAGAAAAAAATATTAATATAGCACCAAAACTAGCTAATTTCTGTATTCTTTTACTCTTTATATATAATATTAAAAGTAAAGATAAAAATATCGGCAAGAACCATTTACCAAACCCAATTATATTAATTAAGCTTTTGTCTAAGAACTGACCTAAATTACCAGCTAAATTAAACAAACTTAAAAATGATATTATAATCAATAAAGATAATATAATAAGCACAATATTTCTATTTCTAATTTCTCTTATAGCTTTCCTTTTTTCTTCATCTTCAATAGAATCTTTTTTAATAGTATCATCTTCTTTTTTTTGTTCTTTTTTCTTTCTCCCCATAATTTAACATTTAACTTCTAACTACTAACATTATATCACAAGAAATATAAAAAAATAGCAACCAAAGTTGCTATTTTTAAATATATATTTATATATATAAATTAAATATCTATTTCCTTACAATATTTTTTAAAAAAATTATATTGAAGATCATCTCCATTTTTACCAATAAAATCATAAAATAAATTTTCATCTAGATTTGTATTTTTTACAGAACAATCTAATGTTTTTTGATTAATTTCTATCCTATCAATTATAAAACGACAGGTATCGTTAATATCAACTCTTTCTAGAATAACATATGTAATCCTACTGTCATTAACATAAAACTGCGCCTGAGAACATACTTTAAATTTTTCTAAAAAACAATCCTCATTATCACAAATAAATAAGATTCTACCGCTTTGTTTTTCTTCCCCATCATTAACTGATGCATCCTTGTTGTTTATATTAGTATTCTCTATTCCCGACTTATATGTATCTATAACACTACTATTCTCAATTCCTTTCTCTTTCTTATTTATAGTACATCCTGAATAAAACAATAAAAATATAAAAATTATAAAAAAGAAATAAAATCTAAATTTCATAAATATCTTCTTAACATTTATTATTATATATATTAATTAAATAAAATAAATTAATAAGTATAAGGGGGGCAACCAGTATATTGCCATTTATCCCCACCACCAATAAACCAACATACACATCCTCCTGGCGCATCACAATTTGAACCATAATCTCTATAATAATGATTTGTGCAACATTCTATTCGTAATGTACAATTACCTATATATGGATCACTCGTATGTGTATGTCTAGGACTTGAAAAATTACAATAAGTACAATAATTTTGTGATGAGATAGTTTGGAGACAAGCATCAGAATTTCCTGATGTTATAGTTCTAGTATAAACATAATAATTACCTGGTTGGCAATCACTTTGTATCCATGGAGTTGAATACTGGCAAGCATTACATTGCGTAGACCCTGGGTTTGACCAGAAATCATCATCACACGGAGTACATGGCGCTGTAGATTGTGTGCTCTTAGTATTTTTAGTACACTGCGTACACGTTCTCGCTCCTGGCTGATCTAATGTATCAGTAACATATCCTGGACTACAATATTGACAATCTGTAGCAGAGCTTAAATCATGATCATACCAACCAGCCTGGCATGCATTACATTGTGTTGCTCCAGGAGAGTCTAATGTATTAGTTTTATTACCAGCAGGACAAAACTGACAATCTGTAGTAGAGTTTGAATCATGATCATACCAACCAGCTTGGCATACAATACATTGTGTTGCTCCAGGAGAACCTAATGTATTAGTTTTATTACCAGCAGGACAAAACTGACAATCTGTAGTAGAGTTTGAATCATGATCATACCAACCAGCTTGGCATGCAATACATTGTGTTGCTCCAGGAGAACCTAATGTATTAGTTTTATTACCAGCAGGACAAACAGGGCATGACGTTTGTCCTGTAGAACCTTGATATGTACCAGGATCACAAGCTTTTCTATAAACACTTCCACCAACACACATATAACCAGCTTCACATCTTTTACAAACTCCATTAATAACATAATATCCTGGATCACAACCAGTACCAGTAGAATTACAACCATAGCCATATGTAGAATCCCAATCAGCTCTTGTATCATTTGGATCACAAAATTCTATTCTGGTAGCTCCACTAATAAGATCATAAGAATTAGTTCCTGCATTGTATATATAGCATTTATCCCAATTATTATATCCGTAACCATTACCACCTATTAAACAAGCTTGTATTCTTGTATCCCCCAAATACCCACCAAAAGTCTTACATGCAAGTAGATTATTTTGCATAATGCCACTAGGAAACACACTAACTCCATTTATTGTACTAACTGAAACATTACTATACCCATATAAAAATTCAGGATCAAAATAACCACCATAATTAAATAAAGATTTGCCACATAGATAATTTACTGTATTGCTAGTATTAGATAATGTATTATATAATACTACCTTACCATATGAAGATACATTACTAGTATATTGTGAACTGTTATAATCACACTCTTCAAAAAAACTACTTTGTTTTATCCCATCTCCACAAAATCCACTACTACTAGTATTTATATCATTCTTACAATCATATAAACAACTATATGTATTTATAGGTTGTGATGTTGCTGGTGTAACATAGCTAGAACAAGTCTCTCCATAAATAATATCCCCTGTACTATTAGGGTTCTTACATCCAAACCATTTATCACTATGGCCAGAAATAGTTTCATTACCATAACCTGTCCCATTCTGACCAACTATATGCTTTTTAGGATCACATTCCTCTCTATCTACATTATTTAAATTTGTAATTCCATTAGTAGCTTTAATAAAATTAGAACCATATCCATAAGAAGAAACTATACCATCACCACAATAACCAAAAGTCTTCCCCCCACTAGTAACAACCATAGCATAATCACCATTAACTATTGATATATAATTACTAGGTAAACTACATTTATCATTAGCACTATTATTACAATAATACATTAACTTGGATTGCCCATTAAAATCATTAGAAACACCACCATTAACAACATAGAAAGATCCAGAAGTTAAATTATTAGATTCATTTGGATAAACAAAATAATTAGGATCACATTCTTCTATCCTCATAGCATTTGTAAATGTATTATTTTCGTCATAACCATATCCTAAAAAGTATTGTGAATTTTTATTATATGATTGATCATTTTTATTATATATATTAACAGAATTATATACTGGATATGTATATTTTTTTGATATTCTCTCAGCCACGCCCATTTGATTATAACTCAATTGTATAATCCCATCACCGCAATAACCAGCTGAGGACATTTGGCATACTCCATTAACATTAACTTGAAATGATTTAGCTTTATCTCTGTGAGCCAAAAAATATGCTAAATCACCAACTTGAGTAACACCACCAGCTTTATATGGGATCCAAGGAGATTTGGTAGTAGCATAACCAAAATCTGTATCAGTTGAAGGTATATTAGAATTATTCCAACAAACATAATTAGCACCATATCCATTTATGTCATATCCCCTCTGCCCTTGTATGTTTCCAGATTCTTTTGGTAATAACTTATGTGTAGGGTCACAATGTTCAAAATCAATTCCATTCCCAATATTAAAATCTTGATTTTCATTAGCAATTGCATCCCCATCATAATTTATTATTTGATCGCCACAAAATCCCCCAGAAAACATACAATGAGAGCAGCTATATTGATCATTTATATTGACTCCGGTTCCTATTTGAATTTTATTATCATTTGTAGATGGATCGCATTGTTCAAAATTAGAAATATAATAATAATATTTCTTAGGGTCTTTATTATATTTTAACCCAAAAGAATCATTAAATTCCTGAAACCCATTCTCTAAAATTCCATCCCCACAAAATCCGCCTATATCAGTACAAGATTTAGAGCACATATATTGATTAGAATACTTATCTCCAACTCCTCCATCATAAATATTATCAATATTTAGTTGACTATTACCATTTTCTTCAACAGATAAAATCATAGATGATTTATCAACAGTATATCCATTTACTTGTACGGGATCTAATTTTACATCCCTTATTTTGTTTATATTATAATACCCAATCCAAACAGCACTTTGGTTATATAATGCAGATTGAGAATTACTAAATAGTGAATTTATAAAATCATTTTCATAAGTATTTTTTACAACAAATAAATCTCCACCATTATTTTTGCAATTTTGCCTTACATTATCCCATGTATCTTGAATATTTGTTATTTTATAGCAAAAAGATGAATTACTATCAGATCCCCAACCACTTCCACATCCAGAAATATATGCTTTTTTACAAATACCATAAGCAATATTATTACAATATTCATCATCCCATTTTCCATGCCATGCATCTCCTGTTTTTAAAGCAACACAATATTGAGTATTATCACCAGAAATAGTCATACTTGGCTCACGATCCGCGAAATTTAGATATTTAGCTCCTGATGGTTTATACTCACAGTATTCATGCTCCCCATCATCATTAATACTTTGTAAAGTAAAGTCACCACATGTAGAGCCAATATAAAAATTAAATGTTTTTGTATTTACTATGCCTTGCTGATTACCTGCTGTATTAGCACCCTGATTCCACGTATCTTTTATACTAATATTAAAAGAATAATCACCAAAATATGTTCCATCAATTAATTTAATCTTATTAGGATCACTACTTTCAACATTAGTAGAATATATTCTAACAATTCCATAACCATTAGAATCAAGAGGTAAATCAACCCACTCCCCTGTTATCTCAACAGGTTTATTGCTTACACTTTGTAAATCCCCAGAATTTCTATCAGCTCTAAAAAATCCTATACTACTATTAGAAGTATTACTAAAATCAAATTTATACCTAATCGGATCACCATCTAAGTCCTTTATACCATATATACGAATCTCAAAAAATAAAGAATTTTTTACAACATCAATTTTATTAGTTGCATTATTTGCTAAAATAAATCCAGAATACTGAAAACTATCTCCTTGTTTAACGTAAGATCTGGAATCTAACGAAAATGAACTTGAAAATATAGCAGGATTATTTTGATATTTACAAGGAATGTTACCTCTTATGCCACAATGATTTTTGTATAAATATTCCATTTTAGGAATACATGAACCATTAATAAAATTACATTCATTATTATTTATACAACTGGCTTGAGTTTTATAATTCATACATTTTTTATCTAAACAATTAGTCCCATTCCATAAGCAAGAAACATTCTCACATGTGCCTTGATCAGTATAACTTGAACATTGTTTAAATGAAATCCCATTCCATTTCAAATATTCTACACCAAAATCACATTCTTCTTGCTGTTGCACAATACTATCACCACAATAACCACCACAAGTTTGTGCATTTATGCCAGTTGATGCATCTCTATTGTATTTACAATTATCCTTACAATATCTTATTTGCTCATTATACCAACCGTGCATACCTAAATTCTTAGAACATAATTCTTCACTATTATTATCACATTCCTCATTATCTTGTTTTATAGAATCACCACAAAATCCTTGAGTATTACAATCCGGATTATTATTTAAATTAATATCCTTATATGTACATGCACTAGTACATGGAACAGAAATTCTACCTCTTACCCCACTAGGGTTTGTACAAAACTCTATTTTATCATTACCATCACAAAACTCGCCAGCTTCAATTATTTTATTGCCACATACTTGTGCTCCTCCAGATATTGTTTTATACTCAGCCCCTTCTGTAATACAATTATCGTCAACATCTATTATATTTCCATTTTCATTGCTATTAACACTAAAATAATTACCATATCCATAGCCCTGAGTATACTCAAAATCCATTAATAATGAATAATTTTTACCATTATTTGAAACTTGATATTGATATATATGAGAACCTTTTGTACAAACAAATTTATTAAGTTTAGGATTATAACACTGATCAACATTCAAATCTAGGACATTGCAATTTGCCCCAAAAATATTACAGTTACAATTTGATATTTCATTAATTGGATCTTTTGGACAATCAGAATCAAGCCCTATAAGACTACAGAAATTTGACCATGCATCTTGCCATGAAGAATTTACATATCCTTTTATATATGTTCCAGAAGATAATTTAGGATAATATCCATTTGTATTCTTATAGGCTTCTATTGCATTTTTCAACTTAGTAAGATCGCTTAATCTCTTTGTATCTCTTATAATCTGCTTTTGTGTATCAGTAATATAAGTTACAGAATCTACTTTTTTATTAAAAAATAAAAAACAAATGCTAAAAA
>JAGPKW010000133.1 GCA_018053685.1 Patescibacteria group bacterium | reverse complement strand
TGAAAAATGTTAGATTTATAAGAAATGATACTAAAAGAATAACATTAGAAAATTTTATTGAAGATGGAGAAAATTTCTATATTGTTTTGGGTAAACCTGCAAAATTAGAACAAGCTATGAGTTTTTCTTCTATTGGTAGTCTTGAATATAATTCATTAACAAATGGTGTAATTCCGAAGGATATAGCACCAGATAAATTTGCAACGATGACTTATGCAAATATAGCTTGTCATATAATTGAAACTAATCTTACAGATAATACAAAGTTATCTTATGAAGAAAGATGTAGTTTAGTTGAAGAATTAGATAAGCAATGTCCTGATTTAATAGAATATATTGAGTCTATAATTGAAAAAGATATAGATAAGGTAAATAATAATAAAAATACTATCAAAATAAAGAAATGATTAAAATAGAAGATGCTGTAAAAACATGCGATAATTATAGAAGATTTTATAATATAGCGGTTGATTGTAAAACTTTTATTGATAGTAAAGACGAAGAAGAAAGGATAATAATATTTAGACAGCCGAGATATATAGATTATATACATTCAGGCACTGTAGATACAAATATGTTTTTTTCTAAAAGAATTTTATGCGATAAAATAATGTTATTTATTAAATATAGTAATTTTATCAAAAATTCTAATGATTTAATCATCGTAGATAAAAATAGCCCAGATTTATTTGAGTTAATTATATTAATGACAAATATTATTTCTAAAACTATTACTGACCAAGAATTAAAAGTAATAGAAGAAATAATAAAAGCTTTAAAAAAAGGATATAATCTAAATTCAGTAACATTTGAAACAGAAGAAGAAAAGGGATTATTTAATTGGTGTATTCCGTTTATTTATATGTTTTGGATAACTCAAGATGAAAATGGATTAATAAAAATAAACACAAACGAAGCTATGGAATTGCTTATACACGAAAACAGATTATTAACAATAGTTCAACAAGAATCTATAAAATATAAGCAAGAAATTATCAATGCAGAATTATCAAAAACGAAAAAGGTAAGAAAGTAATGGCATCAGAAGCTAATAAAGGTGTATATAATTTTCTAATTAATATGTCTATTAATTTTAAGAGCACAAGCAAGACGTCGGCTGTAATAGGCAATACTTTAAAAAAGGTAAAAAAAGATTTTGATAATTTAGCAGCATCAGCATCTGCGAATAGCAATACTGTTACTTCAAAAATAAAGCAAGTAGCTGGTGCTACAACAGAGGCAGCCAAAAGAGCAAGTTATTTTGATACAGTCTGGGGTAAAGCTTTTGGTTTAATGATGAAGGTTTATACAATAAGATTTTTTGGCAAAGCTATTATAGATTTAGGAACAGCTATATATACTGCTGCTACTAATACAGAAAAATTTAATCAAAGATTATTAGGAATGTATGGCAATTCGACTCAAGGAGTTAAAGCACTTAAAGATATAAATAAATATGTAAATAAATATGGTATCTCTCTTGATAGAGCTGCAGAAATAATGAAGAAAACTTCAAGAAATGCAAAAGATATGGGAGTCGATATAACTGAAGCATTAATACAAATGAATCAAAGCAATACGTATGGAGAAGATACAGTTAATTCTATAATAACAGCATTTGAAAGAATGCGAAATACAGGTAAAGTATCTATCGATGATATGAATGCTATGGCTGAAAATGGATTATATGTATGGGAGGAGTTAAAAGACAAATTGCATTTAAGCGATGAGCAATTAAGAAATATTGAAAAATCTTCAATAGATGTAAATGATGTAATGAAAGTATTATCAGAATATATAGTAAAAGCAGGAGGAGAGTCTGTAAATACAATTAGTGCAGCTAATGTAGCAATGGGTAATTTAAAAAATAATTTTAATCAATTTTTAAAATTATTATTTACGAACGTTGGTGCTAATAATATATTCGTCCAGGTAATAAATTGGTGTAATACAATTATAGAACAAATGATGAAAGTTTTAAGAATAAAAAATTTTGAAAAAAATCAAGTATTTGACGAAAAAAAAATTGAAAAAATAAAAAGTAAAAAACCTGAAGACGTAACAGTTGAAGAGCAATTATATCTTGAGAGTTACATTGAAAATATACAAACGGTTATGGATAGATACGCCTATCAAGCTATTGAACTTAATGATAAAATTCAGGGATTAATTACAGTAATTGGTTTTAATAAATATAATTTAGAAAAATTAGATAATGAATATGCTGCAATTCCAAAATCGAATCCTGCTGCTAAAATAAAAAATAGAGATGATAAAAAAAATTTAGAAATACAAATAGCAGAACAAGAAAAAGAATTGAAAGAAGCACAAGAAGCACTTGCTAAAGTTAAAGCAATAATAGCTGAATTGTCAGCAAAAAAAAAGTCAGCAGATGATATTATTACAGCTATACAAAACAGTTTAGCACCAGGTTTAGTTTCAACTGGGACATCTACAAAAGGTGATGAGGTTAAATTACCTCCAAAAGCTGACGATTATGCAGAAAGATTATTAAAAGAATTATTATATAATATAGAAAATCAATTAATTAATAGTATAGATGGGATTGTAGCGTCTATGGAAAAATATATTCCGCAAGATGAAATAGCTAAATTATTTTCTATAGGTATAGTGGACGCTACGAACAAAGATGATGTAGTAAGTGCATTTGATAGCATTAGCGAACGAATAATAAAAATTATGAATCAAAATATAGCTCTTATGGAAGAATATGGAGTTTCAAGTGAAGAGATTTTAAAATATCAATTAGAAACACAAGAAAAGATTATTGAAATAGAAAAACAAAAACACGAATATATAATGCAATGGCTAAATAATGAATTACAGAAAGCCGTAGAATTAGCAAATAAACAAAACGAAGCTAATAAAAATAATAAATTTTACCAAACATTATTAGCCAT
>JAGPKW010000132.1 GCA_018053685.1 Patescibacteria group bacterium | reverse complement strand
AACACCGAAACTGTTGTATATTTTTTTAAGAAGCGTAATTAAGAATAAGAAAATATATGTATTAGATGATGATAAGAGAGTATCTGGTATGTTTGGGAGATAAAAAACTTCGCATATATGACATTTTCATGAACCTGAAATACATTATCGTATTAAATACTCCAAAGCATAATCAATTATTGTATAATCTCATATCTTGTAATATTTAATGCTATATATATGATAAAACCTTTTATTGCAGATGAGAATAATTATATATTTACAGAAGGAATAGACTATTCTAAAACATCTAACAATTCTATTTGGGGTGAAGAAGATATAACAACAAAAGAGATGTTAAAAAGATTGGTTAAGTTTAATAGTAAATGGATAAATCTGGCTTCCGGAGATGGTAGATACAATACCTTGATAGCAAAAATTGCAAGTGAAGTTACAGATGTAGACATTGATGAAGGTGCATTACAAAAGTTATATAAGAATACTCCCAAAGAGATTAGGAAGAAATTGATACTGAAGTCTTTTAATATTGTAGAACCATTTCCTTTAGTAAGCGATAAATATGATGGCTTATTTAGTTCTGGTACACTGTATCTTTTCCCAGAGGAGGTATTTACTAATATTGCAAAAGAAATATCTAGGATATTGAAAGTAGGGGGATATATTGCTTTAGAATGGGCAATAGATATTAAAAGAGTTTCTCCTAGTGGAGAATTAGTAACATTTGGTACTGAACCAATGTATGATAAAGAGAGAACGACAAATATGATCCAAAAAGCATTTCCCAATTTTAAATTAAACTTTATAGATGGAGAGGATATTTATTCAAATGAGAGGGAAGCTAATCCTCCATACGAATTTTACTGTAAGACCTTATTAATAGAGGGGAAAAAGATTCAATAGTATAAACTCCTTGTACTGAGTATTGTGCGAACTGAAATAATAACATTGTTGTTGCAAGATGTGGGTAATGAAGAGGTGCAGTCTTTAGTTAGAAATATACTCATTAAAGAGGCTTAATAGAACTTTACTTTTTTAAGTTAGAGATCCCCTTATATTAGATAGTATATGGGAATATAACTATGTATAACTAGAGTATTAAATACTCATTTCTCCATTGTAAATCTTTTTGATTAAGTCTTTAGCATATTCTAATTCTTCACCATTGCTTACAAAGACACCTGTGTTTCCTGTCCCCCAGTGTCCTTTGCCTTTGACATCCTTTACATTAGATTTTGGATTGTCAATATCTTCATAATCTAAAGATAAGTAAACATCTAATTTTTCCTTATTAATTACTATGCAAGCCAAATTCTTAATTGTTTTATATGCCCAATAATTTTTTAGTTCCTTCTTTTGTATGTCATCACCCAAGTTAAGGATATATTCATCTAACTCTTCAGTATAATCAACAATGTTTTTATTAGCAGTTTTTAGTTTGTATTCAATTCTGTCATGAGGATACTTGTCACCAGAGATATGTGAACTTCTAGGTTTTTCACTTACTGCTGATGCCAACTGTATCATCAGGAAGTCGTTTTCAAATAAGGTATATCTAATTAACTCTATGTTTCTATTAATCTGTTTTATAGCATTATCATCATATTTATTGAAATCAGTTGCTATACATAATAATCTAGGATTATCCCAATCAATATCTACTTTTGTACCGATTTTCTCTCTACACAGAATATCAAAATCAGCTTTGTGTTCCATGAACCAATCTAGGTAGAAGAGACCCTGATTAATAACATTGGTGTTAGAGTCTAGTTTGTATTCTATAATTACAGGACAGTTATTTTCATCCAATCCTAGTGTATCTACTCTTCCATTATCAATAATATATTCAGAGGCTAAAAATCTTACTCCAAAGAGCTCTTCTAAGTTCTTCTCCACAATATCTTGTATCTGCTTTTCTAACCTTAGGCTTTTAGCTTTTATCTGTGTACTTTTATTTGTTGGAGAGATATTAAAGAGTTTTATTTCTGACATTTATATCTATTCTTAATTTACATTAATGTTGTAATTATATATCATTACTCATATTTATAAAAATAGGCTTAAGATATTAAAACCTATTAAATATAACCATTGCTATATTATTGGAAGGAGTTAGACTTAAAAAATTCATTAATATGAAGTATACTAGCAATGTAATTACACGAAGGAATGTAAAGATATGGCCAAAGAAGCTCAAGCAAGAATTAAAATTAATGAACTCTTAACTGCTTCAGGTTGGAGATTACTTGATGACCCAGAAAAAGGGAGAGCTAATGTTTCTTTAGAGAGTAATGTAAAGATTGAAAATAATCCAGGGGACAATTTTGAAAATGTTGAAACTAGAAATGGATTTGTAGACTATCTCTTGTATGATGCAAATAACTATCCAATATGTGTCTTAGAAGCAAAATCAGAAGATAAACATCCTTTAGATGGTAAAGAACAGGCAAGAGACTATGCTAACTCCTTAGGTTCAAATGTAAGGTACATAATACTTTCTAATGGAAATATGCACTTCCTTTGGGATATGAAGCTAGGAAATCCTACTTCCATATCTCATTTTCCAACATTAGAATCATTAGTATCCTCAAAAGATTTTGTACCAGATAAAAATAGGTTAGTTAATACACAGGTTGGAAGTGATTACATAGCTCTTACTCAAGATCCTGATTACAAGCTTGATCCTAGGTGGGATACAGAAGAAGGCAGAAATCAGATGATTGAAAGAGAAGGTTTGAGATTTCTAAGACCATATCAGTTAAATGCAATTATTGCTGTTCAAAAAGCTGTAGCAGAAGATAAGAATAGATTTTTAATGGAAATGGCAACAGGTACAGGTAAGACCTTGCTATCTGCAGCCCTGATTAAACTCTTTCTTAAGACTAAAAATGCTAGAAGAGTACTCTTTCTTGTAGATAGAATTGAATTAGAAAACCAAGC
>JAGPKW010000131.1 GCA_018053685.1 Patescibacteria group bacterium | reverse complement strand
AAAGAGAAAATTGAGAAAAAAGCTAAAGCAGAAACAAAATAATTAAATAATAGATTAGTAGAAGCTAAAAGTGATTCAACGAAAAGGTCGATAAAAGTTATAAAATCGCTTCTAGCTAGATACTAATCTATTATTAGGTAGTTAATAAATTAATTATAAAAATATGGAGAACCATCAAGATATAGATTTCGTTGAATACATTGTAAAGTCAATTGTTCAATATCCAGAAGATGTTAAAATAGATAGAACAGTTGATGAAATGGGTGTATTATTGACATTACACATTAATCCAGCTGATATGGGCCAAATAATTGGAAGAAAAGGACAAACAGCTAGATCAATAAGAACATTATTGAAAATTGTTGGCGCTAAAAATAATGCAAGAGTAAACTTAAAGATTGTTGAGCCAGAAGGTTCAAGACCTGAAAGAAGAGATCAACAAGAAGATACAGATAATATTGAAAATTTAAGTATATAATAAATAAAAAAAGAAGTTCTTAATTGAACTTCTTTTTTTATTTCTAGAATAGCATTGTTTGTTTAACCTTTGCTAAATCAATAGGAATAGGATAATTTTTAAATTCATTTAGCCCACTTATGCCATAAACTAATCTATATACAGCTTCTGTTTCATATTTAGCGCCATTTAATGCATTATGAGGATCTGGTTCTTTAGGTAGGCCAACAATTTCTAATATTTTATTTAAACTTAAAGCAGATGTCCCATATATTAAAGGAATCTCTTCTTTTCTTTTTAATAAATCTATATATGCTATAGTATGTAAATCTATTGTTCTAAATCCAAAAATCCAATATATATTATATCTATCCATAGATGCTTTTAAAAAAGATGAATCAAAACCTGCATTGTGAGCAATTAAAGTTTTATTTGCAAAACCAGAACTCCAATTCAAAAAGTCTGTTATTATTTGTTCCAGACTTTTTTTAGTTGGATCTGTTATATCATCATAAGAAAAACCATTAACTTGCATTGCGTCAGTGTCTATCTCTGCCCCATCAAATATCCTACATTCTTCATAAAATTGGTTATCTGTATTTTCAAATTCAACAGCGCCTATACTTACTATAGAGTGTTTATATGGATTAGACCCTGTTGTTTCTACATCAACTACAATCATATTTAATTAATTAATTTTGTCTTTCTGTCTCTCCATTTTCTAATTTCCTTATGATTTCCAGAAAGTAATATCTTAGGTACTTTTAATTTCTTACCATTTATTTCAATAATTTTTGGCTTTGTATATTGATCATATTCAAGTGTATTATTATAAAAAGAATCTTCTTTAAAACTATTTTCATTTCCTAAAACATTTGGCAATAATCTAGAAACAGCATCAACTACAACCATAGCTGGTATATTCCCATTAGTTAATATAAAATTGCCAATAGAGATTTTTTCATCAACAAATTTCTCTATTCTTTTATCAACTCCTTCATAATGCCCACATATCATTATAATATTATCTAATTTAGAATATTTTTTAGCCATTTTTTGATCAAATAGTTTACCTGTGGGAGAAAATAAAATAACTTTTGATTTTTTTATATTTTTATTTTTCCTTTTAACATATTGTAATGCATTATATATTGGTTGAAATTTCATCAACATACCAGGTCCTCCACCATATGGTTTATCATCAACAGTTTTATGTTTGTCTTCTGCAAATTGTCTTATATCTACTATATTTATAGATATAATATCATTTTCCTGGGCTTTTTTTATAATACTCTCATTAAAATATGAAAAGGAATTTGGAAATATAGTTAAAATATCAAATTTCATATTAGTTTATAATCTCATTTTTAAATTCTTCTTGTATTAAATCTAATACTGATGTTTCGCCGTCTTCTTTCACTTGTTTAGAGTCTGCTTTTTTTATTCCAAATTTTTGCAATAATCTTTCCCTTTTTTCTAAATCTGGTATTTCCTCTTTCTCTTTCTTTTCATTCTTTTTATCTGTTGTGCTATTTTCTAATATCTCATCAATATCATCTATATTTACTTTATTATCTATTTTTTTATTATTTTCATCTTCAACTAATTCTATTATAGCAAGTTGTAAAGGTAATTCTATAATACTAGATTTTGCCATATCAAGCCTTACATCTATTAACTTTCTTATTATTTTATCTAAATAATTAAAATCTATAGTTTTAGATAGTGATATAATTTTTTCTTTTAAATCATTTTCTAAATTAGGCCATCTTTCCATTACATCTTGATTGTATTTATAAACAAGTATTTTTCTGAAAAATTCTATTAAATCTAGTGTAAAATCTTCAAATGATATATTTAAATCCTTAATCTTTTCTATTAGATCTAAGTTATCTTTTACATTTTTAGATATAATATTAGATATAAATGCAAGCATGATATCAATATCTGATTCATTTATTAATTCTTTAACCTTTTCTTCTCTTATATCTGATTCATCTGTAGATGATAATATCTGGCCTAATAAAGTCTCAGCATCCCTGAATGCTCCATGTGCTTCATTAGCTATGTCGTCTAATATTTTATCATCAATATTAACTTTTTCATTTTTAACTATATATTTTAAAGCTTCTATTATTTCTTTCTTTGAGGGTTTTTTAAATTTAAATATTTGGCATCTTGAAAGTATTGTATCAGGAATTTTATTAATTTCTGTTGTTGCTAATATAAAAATAACTCTTTCTGGCGGCTCTTCTAATATCTTTAATAAAGCATTAAAAGCAGCTTTAGAAAGCATCTGTGCTTCATCAATTATAAATATTTTATATTTATTTTTTTCAGGAGGGATTTTAGCAATATTTCTTAATTCTCTAACATTATCAACGCCAGTATATGATGCAGCATCTATTTCTATAATATTTAAATCACTAGAACTATTTATTGCAATACAACTTTCGCATTTATTACATGGTTCTATTTCATTTTTTGCCCTATTTTGGCAGTTTAATGTTTTTGC
>JAGPKW010000130.1 GCA_018053685.1 Patescibacteria group bacterium | reverse complement strand
TGACAAAAAAGAGCTAATAGCTGTATCCATCTATATCTTAGTTATTATTCTAACTAGATTTGGTATAGATTTTTTTAGTATTTTTTCATTAATACTATTCCCTATCATTATTGGTTATCTTATTTACTTAGAATTCAAACGAGGAAGCTTCAAATCTAATAATACGATGTCTCAAGTGCTGTGGGCTGTATTTGCTCTATATTATAAAACTAATCTGGTAACTGCTCTATATTTTCAACTACACAAATTCCCTGGTGCTTTTGCTATTACCATTTTTGCACTATCTATTACCTTGCTATATTTAATACTTATGTATTTTACTAAGAAAAATAAAAATCTTTCTCTCACTTCTTTGATTTATTTATTAGTCTTTGGTATAATAATTTTTGCGATATGACAAAAATTATATTATTTTCATTGAATTTAATGTTTTTATTTCAATCGTGTAGCTTAATTCATTTTATGGGAACAAAGCAAATAGAAGACAAATCAGAACAAGATATTCAATTATACTTAAAAGATATTGATTTTAAGGATTATGACTATTCATTTTTGCTGCCTAAAGATAATCTTGACTCTTTAGATGCCAAACGCCATGTATTGGATTTGTGGAAATATGACCGTCAAACTGAACAATCAACTATTCAAATACGAATCTATGACTCGACTGGTAAATTATTAAATGGATATGCACAATGCTATGGAGAAATGAACAGAATTAATATTTTGGCTGAGAAGGAATTTAAACAGTTTAAGCAGTTCCCGAACAATTTAGATTTAGTTTTTGAAGATGAACTTTCACTTTTGGATTTAAGCAAAGATATTCAATCTGAAATACTTGATATCAGTAAGATTAAAAAGTATACTATCGTAATTTATTGGAATATTTGGTCGAATTATTACTCTAGAGTTATTTTTAAGAATCTTGAGAAATACCTTAAAAAGTATAAAAATAGAGATGACTTTTTAATTATTTTGGTGAATACAGATAACATACCTGATTTATATAAAAATCAATGGAACTCTCAATGGAACTCTTAAGGAATATATTTTACGTGAATGTATCAGTAATATTTTTTTATTAATTAAACGTCAAATTAACTAAATTTATTGTATTATTTAATAAATTAATAAAGTGTTCTAAATATATTATATATAAAGAATAACTTTAAAATTAATTCTTTGCTCGGATTAATACCGCATTGGGAAATGATTTGCTATAAAACAAGCAAGCCGCGTAGGATAGAAGGGTTTACACTGTTTGAGCAAGCTTTAGCTTGCGAGTTTGTAAACCCCAAGAGGTGTTTGCGTAGTTTTATCAAATCATTTCCCCAGCGGAGATTTTTCTTTCTATCTTTCTTTGTATAGTTGACAAAGAAAGATATTAATATGAACTTTTTATTTAAAAAATAAATTATACTTTTAAGAAATATTAATATTACTGATACATTCTCAGTAATATTTTTTTATTAATGAAAGGATTAATTCAATAAAGTTAATTTTTAGTTAATTTTTAGTTTATTTTTTTAATGATATACTCTGTAAAAAAATTTGACAATTTGTATAAAAAATACATATCTTTGCTTCAAAAATAATTTGTTATGAAAACATCAAAATTTTTCATCATTTCATTAATATCATTTTTTCTGCTAATTAATAATCTACAAGCTCAATCCGATACTACAAAATGGTTAGACAATAATCAGATAAAATTCTCACTTGTTACCTCTGTATTAGAAAAAGTTGATATTGTCGATTATTCTCTAAATTGTCAATTATTAAACTCATATCCTATGCCAGGTATAGAAGCATCTGCTAGCTATTATTTACATTTAAACAAAGGCTGGGGACTCAATTTCGGCATAGGTGGAGGCATAGCTTTTTATAATCTACATTACGAAATTGAATTGCCTGAGGATACTTATTCACCATATATAGACACCTCTGGTACAGCTACTACAAAATTTAATAAATCTAACATTACTCAGAAATATTTGACTATTCCTATATCTGTACAGAAATCATTTCGTTTTCCTAATAATAAAAATACTTTCCATATTATAGAGGCTGGAGCCAGACTTAATTTTTTATTTAAAAATAATTTAGAAATTGTTGGAACTTACCCTATCAGTGAGACTGAAAATTCCACCTTATTCAAAGCAGATTTAAGGAATTCTAATAAAATAAAAGGTAGTGGCTATCTCAAATATGGCATTCAATCAATTCTAAAAAATCAAAACACTTTTCAGTGTAATATAGTTTTGCATTATTCACCAGCAGAACCTAATTTTGGTTCTTATGAGTTCACACACATAGACAATAGTTATGCGTTTTTATCACAAAAGATTAATTATATTGGATTAGAATTTATTTATGGACTTACATTATCTAAAAATAAATAATGCATAGTAATTAATAATTTTACAATATAAAAATCATAATAATTTTATTGAAAATAGAATAACTTTAAAATTGATTATAAGTTTTTAATAATACCCAGCAGAGATTTTTCTTAAAAAACATAGCAAATTCTTAAGAAATATATTTATATCAGTGATAATATTTTATTAATTAAACGCTTAAATAAATAAATTTATTTAAAAAATTTTAACAAAAACAATACATTCTAGAGTATTTTTGTTTTTAATTATAATATTTTTACTTTAAATAGATTAAATATAAATAAATTTAAGATAAAAATAATAAAAAATTTTTTTATTTAAAAAGTAATTAGTAATTTTGCAACGTCAAAACCCTAAAAACAAAACAATATGAAAAAATTCTTAACAGTTACTGCATTATTTACAATGGCAGTAATATTAACAAGTTGTGGTGCTTTTGTTGATAGCCCTGTTGTAGGATCTATTTACACAGATGTGAAATATCCTGTTGCTGTTACAAGTAATTCGAATGCCACAAAAGTTGGTTCATCTAAACTAACATCTATTTTAGGTATTATTGCTACTGGTGATGCTAGTATTGATCAAGC
>JAGPKW010000129.1 GCA_018053685.1 Patescibacteria group bacterium | reverse complement strand
GAACTTTTATCAGCTCCTCCCTTGGAACATGTTCAACAAAATCAAACATTATCACAATATCAAATTTTTTTGATTTATTTCCTTTTACTTTCGGAATATAGTTGATAACAAAATCTAAAGCATCATCGATATAAAATACTGGCGAATCTAATTTCTTGTCATCAAAAAGTTTCTTTGCAATCTTAATTGCTTCAGAAGAAAAATCCACTCCAACAGAATTCTTTGTGTTCGCTCCATTCTCAATTGCATATACGAGTTCTTCCCCTCGACCACACCCAAGAGCAAGAACATTTTTCTCCTTAAAATCAATTTTCTTAAGTATTGATTCATCATGTTCTCTAAGAATATAGTTACCGTTTTCATCCAAAGAACTGGTAGCACCATACTTCAATTGATTGCCTTTCGCATCCTTTCCAGTATAATATTCTTTTGTATATTTATTCTTTAAATGACCCATTTTTGAATTCAAATATTATATTTTAAATGTTTTCCTATTCATGCTTTCAATAATCCTATATTCAAATTTACTCTCCCATATATTACAGCTTTTTCATTATTAATACGAATATTATATCAATTACTAATCGATTTTTATATTCATGCAATCCTCGGTTGTAAGATTAATTATGATACTCTAATAAAAAATATGCCTGCCTTATAGACATCAACAATATTTTTTATATACAATGCTTTGTAGAAATTAAATATTTTAATGTGATATTTTTAGACAAATAGTACAATATATAGGGGTGATGAAATGATTTTTTAATAACTTATAAAACAAAACCAGAAAAATGTGGATTAGCTTAATTATAATACTAATCTTATCGATTGCCACGGGCTTATATTTTCACAGAGAAGCAATCGAATGCTTAGCCTTCTCAACTTTTGGCTTAATATTTCTCTTATATCTCTTTGGTATCTTTGGTTTTCTAGATATTGGTTTATATATCGTTTATATAATAACTCTCATTTGCTTGATATATATAATCTACAAAATTTCTTACCAAAAAAAAGAATTTGTCTATCTACAACCCCTTAAATTAATCCCTTTTGTTGGAATAATTATATTTTTATATGTAATTTTAGATAATAGCAGACTTATTTGTTATGACGAATTTACAGCATGGGGACTTTTCGCAAAATCAATGTTTTATACAGATGACTTATACATACTTAATCAATACCCCATAGTAGCGAAAAGTTACCAGTCTGCGACTGCTCTTTTTCAATATTTTGTTACTAAAACAAATGGAGAATTTTCTGAGACACTATTACTCTCATCAATGCATATACTCTTTTTTTCTATGACATTTTCATCGTTGAAGAACCTTAAGTCAAAGAATGTTTTTGAAATAATAATAAGATCAATATTGATATTTCTAATTCCCTTCTCTCTACATATGTGGCCCGCCATTTACTACACAATTTTAGTTGATTTTATATTAGGCATAACTTTTGGCTATATCATATATTTCTACTTTACAAATAAATTTGACAAGTTTTTATTTTTAAATCTATCTTTTGCAATCTTCTTTCTTACCTGTAGTAAGGGGAACGGCCTCGTGTTAGCAATATTATCCTTGGCAGTTATTTCCTTCGATATTCTATTCTTCAAGCGACAAGAACTCGTAAATTTTATATCATACAAGAAGATCCCCAAATTCTCATCAAAGATAAATTATAAAAACCTACTAGTTATTTTATCTCCTTTCTTAATGTGTGCTTTTACTTATCTATCTTGGATTATAAGTTTAAGAATATTAAACATAACCTCCCCCAATAAAAGTCTCTTAATACAAGGAATATTCACACCAGAGTTTAAATCTAACGTTATTCTATATATAGATGTCGTTAAATCTCTGTTTATTGAGTATCGTTATTTTAGTCTCACATTATTCGTATTAGGCTATGGCATATTAGCATCAAACAGAAAAACTATTAAAAAGAAAGCTTTAATTCAAAGTATAGTATTAATTTTTATTTATCTTCTATGCTTATTTGTATACTGTTTTTTTCTATTTGCTGTATGCAATACTATCCCTACAGTTTTTTTGGCAACACAAGGACTTAGAAGATACCTATTCACTTTGGTTGCAGCTAATATTTTTTTAGTTCTTTTTATATATATACACTTCTTAGGTAAAAAATCTTTTGTTAGCATAACAATAGTTTTAATTCTAATATTATGGTTTACTACTCCTGCTGAAAGACAATCTAAAGAATTTATTAAAGGCAATTACACTAGTGAGGCTCTCAATTATAGAGAGCAGTATGATTCAATAAATAAAATCATCAATATAGTTCATCCTACAAATGATATCGTTTATTTTGTTGGTGAGGAAGAAATAGACCCCTATATCTCTAATTTCAATACCTTTCCCCTAACATTATCAATATTCCCATCCTGGGATGAGAATTTGTCTCTTGATGAATATCGTGAATATTTAAAGACAAAACCAAATGTCCCAATATATCCCATTAGCACTCAACTGGAGAAGGACTATAACTCTAATAAACAAAAAGGCTCTGTATATGTATATATTTATAAGGCAACTCCAGAATTTAAAACAAAATATCAAAATTTATTCGAAAGCGAAATTGAGAATGAAAAATTATACAAAATGGTCATTACAGATAAATCTCTATTTTTTGAAAAAATAGAATATGAAGAAAGCTCTAAAAACAATGTCTTGGGGAAATGATAATATAATCTTCCATCCATAGAATAAAGTACTTAGAATTTTTATTGTAATTTAATTGTTTCTTCTAACATTAGATGGAAGGGTACATTCTAGTTGTTTCTCAACATTATTGACGAGAAAATCTTCATTCAGTGTTAAAAATAAAAACATTAAGAAAATGTCGTTTTATATGTCTAATTGGTTTTATAAACAAGCAGACAAGATAATCACGATATCCTCAGAGATGAAGCTTTTGCTAAGAGAACGAACGAATAAACACAACAGTAAGATAAAGACAATTTATTAATATTGTGAAAAGATA
>JAGPKW010000128.1 GCA_018053685.1 Patescibacteria group bacterium | reverse complement strand
CAATATTTATTTTATTAGTTCTTTTATTTAAATTTCATTAAAGTAACAAAAGAAAAATCATTTAGACAATTCGTGAATTGCCCTTACAATAATCATATTTGCAAATCATTTCCCAATGCGGGCGGGACAGTATGAAAGAAATTTTTTAAGATATAATCTAAAAAAAATCATTTGGCCAACTCTATTACGCTCACATCGTCTATGAAATAATATAGGTTCTTTTTTTCTCTATCCCAATAGTGATAATAATAGGGACTATAAGAACGAATGTATTTTTTATATTCTTTAATATAGGGATTTTCTACTAATAAATTATTTTTTATTGCTTTACTCAGAAGCTTTTTATTATATTGTGTATTTTTATTTTTGTATTTTTTATGAGCTTCAACTACGGCAGGAGTACCATCCCAAAACATTCCTATTGTAACATATTGCTCTCCACCTTGTGCAGTATAAATGCCACTAACTTCTACCCAATTTGTATCTGTTATGAAATTGCCTTCTGGATTTTTAATATGTGCTCGCAACTCTGGTGTCATGTACTTCACATAGCTAGAAACATTATTTTTTTTACCTACTATATCGGGATCTTTTGAGAAATAAAGACCAATATTATATGCTGCATAATCACTATATTTATAAGCTAATTTCACCCAAAAACTTACTTTATATTGTTTGCCTGCTTCTAGTGGCTCTATGAGTTTACTTTGTATGTGCTCCATCCAGAAATTTTCTACTCCAATCAATGCTAACCCTATATAACCATTACCTGTTTTGGGCATATAACTTGCTAAATATTCGTAATTGTATTGACAAAAATTTTTGTGAGTAAGTTCTATCCAGCACTTATTAAAATAATCAGGTGTAGCATCATTGGGAGACCACCAGCCTATGCAAGGTAATGTATCTACATCATTTAGTTCACATGGACAGCTATAATATTCTTCGAAGCTAGCATTATAAATTAAATTTTTTTGTGAAAAGATATTATTTGAAATTATACTAATTACGATAAATAATATTTTTATTCTATAATTATTTAATATTTTATTCATGATTATTTACTTCTTTAAAAAATTCTGGTCCTAAAAAATAATCTTTCCTATAATATTTATCTAATACATTAGGTGATAGGATTATTGTGCCCCATAGATTTCTTCTAGAAATTCTAACATCTTTATCTAACATTTTAAATTTCGTTATAAATTTATGACCAACGTATTTTACATATTTTTGTGTAGGAATAAAATATATTATTTGCATAATGTACGTCTCACCTTCTTTTAGCTTTTCTGGTAATCTAACATTACATTTAGGAGTTACTAAAGTGTATAAAATGTCCATTGTAGAATTAGATAAATATATTAAATATGCATGCCTAATACTTTTTATTCTACTTA
Source organism: Patescibacteria group bacterium (assembly GCA_018053685.1). Taxonomy (GTDB): domain Bacteria; phylum Patescibacteriota; class Patescibacteriia; order JAGPKW01; family JAGPKW01; genus JAGPKW01. The sequence continues at coordinate 1,613 of JAGPKW010000128.1, read as the reverse complement.
TTCGATACTCGCCAGTTGTATAATATATGGTATCTTTGCCTTGATAAAAAAATTCATAATTAATTTTATTATCTAAATTATTATTAGCTAGGATACTCACAGATACAACTAGATTTAAAAGTAATAAAATACAAAATGCCTTTAATTTTTTCATTTTTTTATTTATTATTAATTATTTGATCATGAATACTTGATGGTTTGTTATATGGAGGTTGTGAAAATTTATATGGTTTCTTAATTAAAAAACCTGTAGCCTCATCTGCCGCATCTCCTACAATATACACTTTCTCCCCATTCGGATCCTTTAGTATAATTGGATAATCTGCACTATAGCAATATGGCGATAGCGATGGATACTTATCGATCATCGGATCTACGCTCAACCACCCACTCAGCTCACTATCATAGTAGCGTGCTCCGAAATATGTGTAGTTGGTCTCATTGTCTGGCTCTTTGGCGGTGAAAATTTTCATAAAATCTAAAAAATTAATAATCCATATATAATCTAATAGGTATTAATATTAATACATTTACAGGTTTTCCATTTTTTTCACCAGGCTTCCATTTTGGCATTGAATTTATAACTCGTTTTACTTCATTGTTACATAATTCGCATAAACCCCTTTCTATCTTTGTATTATATATATCTCCATTTTTACTGATAACAAAAGAAACTATTATAGTACCCATCCATTCAAATTCATTTGGCCATTTTATATTATTATATATATATTCCATTGCTGATAATTTTTCATAATTAAATATGGGCATTTTATCAACATTTAAATATAAATATAATTCTTCTTGATAACATGTATCTGCATTATTAAATTTTTGCCCAATACATAATTTTGAAAATAAAATTAATATTAATAAAATAAAAGCTTTAGTATTCATTATTTTTCATATTTTTTATAGTTTCTGATATTGCTCTAATTATTTGTTCCGATAATTTAACATTAGTTTCTTTTAAACCTTCTGATGCAGAAATTACTCTATGTACGTAATCTTCACCTTTTGAATAAAGATAAGCATGACCATAAGCTTCATGTGATAATATTTGCGCTCTACCTTCCTTACTTAGTCCTTTATTTATTGTTATTTTTACACTATTATCGGGTGAATTATATTTTTCAGATTCATTACCAGGAGTCTGGGTAATTCCAAGAAATCCAGTCTCACCTGTATTAAAACCAAAAGAACCATTTTTGTCATCAGTTTGAATAATTGGATTAAATTTATATTCTTTTATATTGCCATTCTCATCTTTATATAAAAATTTATCTGAAACATTAATTTCAAATATTGTTTCATCATTTACTAATTGTTTTAATGCATTAAAATTTTCACTAGTACTAATTGCTTTATTCAATAAATTTTTATCGATCATTCCATTTTCATCAAATTTTACGTAAGCCATATCTTCTTTTGTTAATGTATTTAGTATAGATATCTGAGCATCTGGATTTAAAGCAATTACAATTTCCCCATTCGGATCCACCAGCACCACCGGATTATCAGCTGTATAGCAATATGGCGATAGCGATGGATACTTATCGCTCATCGGATCCACGCTTAGCCACCCGCTCAGCTCGCTATCATAGTAGCGTGCA
>JAGPKW010000127.1 GCA_018053685.1 Patescibacteria group bacterium | reverse complement strand
AATAATTGAAATTATTAAAAATTTATTTATAGTATCTATTTGAAATACAAAACAGGTATCATTATATTTATTTTGAGGTATATATAACTCATAACCTTTTGAATTTTTTATCCAATTTTTATATTTCAATTTAATTTCTTTTAAAATATTTATATAGTCAGTATTTGTAACTTTTATATAGTATGTTTCTGAGTAATCATACATTGAAAGACCTGTGTTTTCATATTTACTAATAATGAAAGTATCATAAATACTAATATTTGTTTTATTAATAAAACATTTTTTTAGGTCATTTTCATTCAAATTTGGTGAATTATAACTTAAAATAAATATTATAATAAATATTATAATTATAAAAATTATAATAGTGCGTAAATGCAAACTTTTCATTATTATGTTTTATTTTTATTATTTATATTTACCATACAAATTTATTTTAATATTTATGGTGGCGTTTTATTTTAATAATGTAAAACTTAAATCTATCCGATAAAAAAAACCAAGCGATACGCATGGGCTTTTAATTCTATAACTAATTCTATTAAATCTGTTGGTCAATCGCATAAAGTTTCCTACTCTGTACATCTAATATAAAAAGCTGTACGTTCTGTGGGTTTTCTTTATCGGGTCTGTAATAGAACGAATAATATGCTCCCTCTTTTTCTATCAATTTTTTGATTTCATTAAGTTGGACTTTTATTTTTTCGCTATTACTGGAATAATTTAAACACATAATAAAAACCTCATTATAAGAACTGTCAACAGGAGTTTTGTTCCAATTATATTTTTGCCAATTTTTACCCTCCTCCTTTTTATCAGGAAGGTTTTTTGCTGGTTGGTTTATAAAAGTCTGTACGGTTTTTTCTGACAGTTCGTAAACTTCTAATATAAAACCATCTCCCTGCAATCCTGCCCATTCATCAAGCGTTTGGTTATTTTCTATTTCTACTTTCTCTACGCCAAGTATTGGAGATAAATCATCTTTAAAAAATGAAGTATTGCAACTGCTCAAAAACAGAAAAATGAAAGCACTAAATATTAACCTGTAAAGCATAATTGATTATTTAACTGTTCCTGTTCCGTAATTAAAAATATCATACCCAGTTCCTCTGCCTGCTCTCTGCTTACCAATCCAAGTGTCAATATTTCTTGGAATGTTTTTCACGCCACTTTTGTAGTCAAAGTCGTATATATCTAATAACCCTCCTGTTCCACCAAGTTTAATAACGCCTTTATCATTCATTAGTGTTAGTTTAATATTACCATAAACTAAACCTGTTTCAGTATTCGTAGTAAATGCAAAGTTTTTATAAAAAGAATCACCAACTTTACTAAAGTCTGATTTCTTCACTGGCGATAAATCTATTTTTGCTGCATCAACAAATAAAGGTTTTCCGCCCCCTTCCCTATACCATTCATTTGCCTCATTTAATGTCAAATATCCATCCCAATCTGGCCTATTTGGTAAATTATTATAGTGATCAATAAAATCACTAAATTTCCCATTGTTAGCAAACTTTAATGCTTCATAAAAGCTTATATTATCTAATGTTTTACCCTTTGACATTGCTTCTTCATGAGACATTCCTTGCTTAAAATCTTCTTTATTCATTATAATAGCTTCACCTTGTAAGCCTCTATCATCAGTACCTAAAAATTCGCTAGTTTCCTTATCATAAATAGGATTTATGCGTGTTCCATTTGGATCCACCAGCACCACCGGATTATCCGCTGTATAGCAATATGGCGAGAGCGATGGATACTTATCGCTCATCGGATCCACACTCAGCCACACACTCAGCTCGCTATCATAGTAGCGTGCTCCGAAGTAAGTGTAGCTGGTCTCGTTGTCTAGCTCCTTGGCGGTGAATTTGTACCTACTATCAAACTCTTCAGTGTTTCGCTGGGAAACGAATAGTTCGCCGTATGGGAGATACTGCAAATGCTGCACTACTGCACCTTCTGCATTTGTTACGAAGGAGGCGGAGCCGAGATGGTCGGAGTGGTAGAAATACTGTAGATTTTCATATTCGTTTTCATTATTGTGTGCTGGTGGTAGCTGTGGATATACACTTTGATAAATTATCATTCTGTAATTTTAAAATTAAATAATTAATTTCTAAATTTATAAACCCCATTTTCATCAACATTCTTTTTGGCTCTATCTAATGCTTTTTTTGCTAAATCCGCTATATGTTTGTCTAGCTTTCTTATACTTTCAATGTCTACTGGCAATTTTTCCGTTCTTAATGGACCATCATATATAAAATACCAGAAACTCTCTATTTCATCATCTGTAAATGATTTTAGAGTTTCTATTGTCAAAGGCAAATTTTCATTTATACATTTATATATACAATGTTGTAAATCATTAATAGCATCTGCATCCCAATATCCATTTATACCAAGTTTAATAATTTTTTTATAATAATCTTCCTTGTTTATTATATGTCTTAAATTATATAAAAATTTAAAATGAGAATGACTTTCATAACATAATGTATTTTGTTGTTCTCCACATATAACTACCTTATTACAGTCATATATTTGTGTATATAATGAAAAATTGTTTGGAAAAATTTCAAAAAATTCAATCATATATTCAATAGTATCATTATTAATAGCTTTTAAATATGATGTTCGTAGTTTTTCTATCATTTTAATTATTTGTAATGAATCTAATTCCTTATTATATTCCTGCGATTTAATAGTAGGAAGAATAAAAACTAAACATATAACATTTATTAATAACTTTTTCATATTTTATTTTATTACATTAAATATATTCAACTTTACATTTTCTACTTTTTGATTTTCAATGAATGATTTAATATCATTAAATTTTTTTGTAGATGTTTTTCCAACATAATTAGTTTCAAATTCACAACCAGGTAACAAACAACCTTCTGTATCATCCGGATAATTACCAATATGAATCAATATACATCTATCTTTAGAAACTTTATCATTATATATTCTAAATACACCTGGGTGATCTTGACTACTAAAATTTTCTA
>JAGPKW010000126.1 GCA_018053685.1 Patescibacteria group bacterium | reverse complement strand
TTTTGATATTTATTTTTTAATACTGAAGATATATTATCCATTTAGAGATTCTTTTAGTTCTTTTATAAAAGTTTCCTTTGGCCTAAATCCAATAAAGTTATCTATTATTTGTCCATTTTTAAATAGTTTTAAATTTGGTATACTCATTATTTCATATTTCATTGAGATTTCTGGATTTTCATCTACATTAATTTTGCATATTTTAATTTGTTCTGATAGTTCTTTATCTATTTCTTCTAATATTGGGTGCATCATTCTACATGGTCCACACCATTCAGCCCAAAAGTCTACCAATACCGGCATTTTTGAGTTTATAACTTCTTGATCAAAATTATCTTTTGTTAAATTTGTTATCATTTTGTTTATATTAAAAATTATTTAAGTTGTTTAATTAAATTTTTTATTTTATTTTTATTTTTATTGGATATGCATTTATCTAGTTCTTCCTCTATCATTTTATCTGTTATAGATGATATTGCAGCCTGAACAGATTTTAATTGAATGAAAATTTTTTCACAATTTTCATTATTGTCCAACATTTTATTTATGCCATTTAGCTGGCCTATTATATTATTTATTCTTTGTTGTTTTGTCTTCATGTTAAGAATTATATCACAGGGGAGGAGGGTGTCAATAGATTTTTTTTATTATTTACAAAATATTTATTATTTGTAATAATATATCTATTCTATTTGGCGACTTGGATTTGGCGACTTGGCCGAGGGGTTAGGTAGCGGTCTGCAAAACCGTCCACACCGGTTCAACTCCGGTAGTCGCCTCCAAATAAAATAAATTAGAATTTAAAAAGGGGTTAACCCCTTTTTATTTATTAGCTTGAGTACCATGTGCATTATAGAATTCAATTGCTATTTTTAGTTCTTCTGATTTATTTTTTTCTGCATATTCTTCTATGCTAATATCTTGTTTATATGCTTCCCATGCATCTACCAGTGCTTTAGCCCCAGCTCTAGTTCCCATAGGATGAGAGTGCACACCAGCTCCCATTGTTGTTATAAAATCTATAGTGCCTATTAAATCTGTAAATGGTTTTAGTAGAACTGGGTTTAATCCACCTGATATTATTGGACAAGTCTTTTTTACAAATCTCCAATCTTTATTTTTTTCTTTATTCTTATTTTTTACTTTGTCTGCTATTATTGCTTTTACTCCACCATTCCATAATTTATTTTCTTGTTCTATTTGTATGGCTATATCTTTATCTACTTCTGGTGCTTTTGCCCATACTTGATCAAAATAGCTTCTAGATGTTTGCTCTGTAACCTCAAATTTTAGTTTTAAAGCTTCATGCGCTGCTGTTATATCTTCTGCTGGGGATCCTGCCATTTTTCCAACACCTGCTGTCCCTGTATGTATTCCTGATGCGCCAGCTAATCTTGCCATTTTAGTAAGAACCGGAACTGAAAAACCTATAGGGTTTTCATCTCTTGTAAATGCTCCATGACCTGCTCTATGAAAATGTAAAAATACATTTGGATATTTTCTTCTAACAGTTTGAACAGCCATCCAACCTGCTGTTATGCCGTCTACTAGAAATGCATATGAACCTGGTTTCATAACCTTACTGACATATTCTGCTCTTTTTAGCATTGTATCATAATCACTTGCTGAAATATTAAATGAGTGTATTTTTGTTTGCCCTGTTACTTCTTCTGCCTTATCCATTGCCATTCTTATATTATCTACCATTTTTTCATATGGGCAGAATGGTTGATCTGCTTGTGGCTCATCATTTTTTACGAACATTCCACCACCAACCCAGAAATCATAACAAACTTCAGCATATTCTGATGGAGTCAATCCTATTTTTGGTTTTATAATAGTTCCTAAAATAGGGGAGTCATAAATATTAAGATAATCTCTCATATCATCTATTGTATATGATGGACCATCATATTGCTCCATCATTGCTGATGGGAACCAAACATCTAACAATTTACATTCTTTTAAAGACCCCATTCCAAAAATATTGCCTGCTATATATGTCATTATATTTTGTATGTTTCCGCCTCTATCAAAAATACTCCATGGATAAGCTATCCAGAATAATTTTTTGTCTTCGTCAAATTTATAGACAACAGCATTATGAGCTGTTGAAAAATTTGTTACTGTTCCAACTTTTATATTTGATCCAGTAGATGATTCTGCACATAATTCTGAAACCTCTCCTAAAAGATCATCTTTATATGAGTCTATTTTAAAGACTGCAAGCATATACTCTCCAGTATCTACTTTTCGGCCTATATCAATATAATCTTCTTGCATATTTTATTATTAATAATTAATTATTGTATATTTATTTTATTCCTTGTTTCTTTCTGCGTATCTGTTGCTGGAACATTGTATTCTATTGTATTTTCATCTATCCATCTTATAGTAAACGGTCCATCAGAACTTGTTCTGGATAATATAGTTTTTTGTTCTTTTGTGTTTAAATTATATATTATTAAATCTACCTTTTCTTTGTTATTCCTATACTCTGCTTCAGAATTTGCATCAAATAGCATTTTATATGTGCTAAAAGCTATTTTGTCTAGATTCGGGCTTACTTCAAAGTCTGCTCCTATTTTTAAATTTTGTAAATCATATTTAGTTATTTCTCCTGTATCTGTATTTATTTTTACTAAACCAGCTATTTGCCCTGGTAATATATTTTCTAAAATAACATATTCTCCTTGTGATGATATACTAGATGGTAGTATAGGATAAATATCTATATTTTTTGGATCTATAGATATATCCTCAAAAGAAAATTCTTTAAGTGGTAGTCCATTGCTATCTATTATTCTTAAATATGGGCCATTTGTTATTGCTATTTTTCCATTGTCTAAAGCCCTAAAATCCAATCCTCTTGCTGAATAAATTTTAGTGCCATTACCATTAAGATCATATTTCCATAGTTCATCAGTCCAGTCACCATTTTCGTTACCATTATATCCAATTCTTTTAATAACATATAATGTATCATTTAAGAATTGTGAGCTATGATAATGTTCTTTATATACATTATCTA
>JAGPKW010000010.1:8869-13479 GCA_018053685.1 Patescibacteria group bacterium | reverse complement strand
TGGTGTTCCATTAAAGATGATAGTGCCTGGAAGAGTATTTAGAAATGAAGCAACAGATGCAGCACATGAGCATACATTACATCAGATAGAATGCTTAGTAGTTGATAGAAATATATCAGTTGCTAATTTAATCAACACAATACAAATATTTGTTAAAATATTATTTGGAGATGATGTAAAAGTTAGAATTAGACCTAGTTTTTTTCCATTTGTAGAACCTGGGCTTGAATTAGATATATCATGTTTAATATGCAAAGGTAAAAAATGTCCTGCTTGTAAAAATACTGGATGGATAGAGTTAGGAGGAGCTGGTATGACACACCCAGAAGTTTTAAAAGCTGGGGGGATTAATCCTGATGAATATTCTGGATTTGCTTTTGGATTTGGTATAGATAGAATGGCAATGCAGAAGTATAAAATAGAAGATATAAGATGGCTAATGAGTGGTGATTTAAGATTTATTGAGCAATTCTAATAGTTAATTTTGTTAATATGAATATATCATTGAATTTGTTAAAAAAGTATGTTGATCTATCTGGTATAAGCATAGATGATATAGGTGATGCTTTAATGGAGCATGTTTTTGAAATAGATGACATTATAGACAAAAGAAAAGATTTCCAAAATATAATAGTTGGTAAAATAGAAAAATTAGAAAAACATCCCAACGCTGATAAGCTAACTGTTTGCTATGTTAGGATAAAAGAACAGCATAATATTATAGAAAAAATATTTAACAAAGATAGAGATGTAGATAATAGTAATATTGTGCAGATAGTTTGTGGAGGAAAGAATTTAAGAGAAGGTATGTATGTTATAGTTGCTTTACCTGGATCATTGGTTAAATGGCATGGAGAGGGAGATCTTGTCGAAATACAAAATACTGAATTAAGAGGTATAAAAAGTTTTGGTATGATATGTGCAAGTTCTGAAATAGGGCTTTCTGATATATTTCCTGCAAAAGATGAATTTGAGATAATTGATTTAGATAGTTTTAAAGATAAAATACCAAATCCAATAAAAATAGGGGAAAATATTGCAGATTTATTAGGATATAATGATATTGTTATTGAAATAGATAATAAAGTTATTACTAATAGGCCAGATTTATGGGGTCATTATGGAATTGCAAGAGAACTTGCAGCAATTTTTAAGAGAGAATTAAAACCTATTGAAATAAATAAAAGTTTGCCACTCGGACGCTCTACTCAGCTAAAAGTATATATGGAGGCTCCAGATCTTTGTAAAACATATAATGCTGTTAGAGTTTCTGGAATAACAGTTGGGGAATCTCCTAAATGGTTAAAAGATTTTATTATATCTTTTGGATTAAATTCTATAAATAATATTGTAGATTTAGCAAACTATGTGATGTATGAAGTAGGGCAACCTTTACATTGTTTTGATGCTAATAAAATAACAAATAAAGTTTTTGTTAGAATGGGGAAAATTGGGGAGGAAATGCAATCTTTTGATGGGACAATACTAAAAATTGATGAAAATGTTTTAGTTATTGCAGATTCTTTAAGGCCAATAGCTATTGCTGGGATTATTGGATCAGAAGATTCTGCTGTAAAAGATACAACAAATTCTATAGTTCTTGAAGCTGCTAATTTTGATTATGTGACAGTTAGAAAGACAATGCAAAAATATGGATTTAGAACTGACGCTGGTTCAAGATATGAAAAGCAACTAGATCCAGAATTAGCACTAGTTGGAATGAGAAGATTTCTTACTTTATTAAAGGAAATGTGCCCTAGGATATCTATTGAATTACCATTAAATTTTGATAATTTTGATAAAGAAGAGAAAAATATATTTATTGATTTTGAGTTTATAAGAAATAAAATAGGTGCTGATATAGATGATGAATATATAAAAACAACGCTTACTAGCCTTGGCTTTGGTGTTAAACAAATAGATGAGAAAACAATAAGCATATCTGTTCCAAGCTTCAGGAAGAGAGATATATCTATAAAAGAAGACATTGTTGAAGAAATATCTCGTATGTATGGATATAACAATATAGAATCATTGCCAATCAATACGAGCCTTACAAAACCTATAAATAATGGGCTTAGAGATTTTGAAAGAGAAACTAAAAGTTTTATGATTGCAAATGGTTTTTCTGAAGTTTTAAATTATTCTTTTGTTTCATCTTCTGATTTAAATGATTTTAATATAGATGAATCTAAAGCTGTAAAGCTAATAAATTCTTTAACGGTTAATCAAAATATTTTAAGAACAACACTTTTAATCAACTTATTAAAAAATGTTAAAGATAATTTAAGATTTAAAAATGATTTTAGAATTTTTGAAATAGGAAGAGTATTTGATAATTCAATAGAAAGCGATCAGTATGAAAATTTACCTTTCCAAAATTATTATTTTGCTGGCATTGTAACAGCAGAAGAAAAAGATAATTTATTTTTTGATATTAGGGGAGTTATAGATAATTTTTTGAAACTATTTAAGTTTGATTTTGAATATGTTGTTAAAGATAAAGAAGATATCCCTTTATATTGTCATTTTGGTAGATATGTAGATATATATATTAATAAAGAAAAAGTAGGGTATATAACTGAATTTAATCCAGAATTATTAATAAAATATAAAATAAAACAAAAGGTTGGGATATTTGAGATTGATTTTGAAAAATTATTTTCTTTATTAAAAGATAATATTTATTATAAACAAATATCTAAGTTTCAAAAATCAGAGATAGATTTAAGTGTTATAGTAGATAAAGATGTTTTATGGAAAGATATGAAAGCAGAGATATTAAGAACATCAGAATATATTGAATCTGTTAAACTGTTTGACATTTATACTGGTGATAAAATAGGTGATGATAAAAAATCTTTAGCTTTTAGAATGACATTTTCAAACCCTAATAGGAATTTAAATCAATATGAAATAGACTCTTTATGGAAGCAAGTCTATGAAAATTTAAATGAAAAGTTTGAAGCTGAGATAAGAAAATAAATAAAGCACATACTAAATAAATGTGCTTTTTTATATTGTATTTTGTGTATAAATCCTTTATTTTTCCTGATTTATATGATAAAATATATAAGTTAAAGCTTTAAAATTAAAAAATATATGGTAAAAGATAAAAAAAATGTAGATAAAGAGTATTCTGCAAAAGATATACAAGTTTTAGAAGGATTAGAGCCTGTTAGAAAAAGACCAGGAATGTATATCGGGAATACATCTAAAGAAGGACTTCATCATCTAATTTGGGAAATAGTAGATAATTCAATAGATGAAGCTATTGCTGGTTACTGTGATAGAATAGAGATTACTTTATATAAAGATGGATTTGTATCTGTTGAGGATAATGGTAGAGGTATACCAGTAGAAAAGCATGAAAAAACTGGTAAAAGTGCACTTGAAACAGTATTGACAATATTACATGCTGGTGGGAAGTTTGAGAGGAATAAAGGTTATAAAGTAGCAGGTGGCTTACATGGAGTTGGAGCATCTGTTGTAAATGCTTTATCTAGTGATTTTGTAGCTCAGGTATATAGAGACGGAAATATATATGAACAAAGATATAAAATAGGTATACCACAAGGCGAAGTAAAAGTTGTTGGTAAAACTAATAAAATTGGGACTAAAATATCATTTAAAGCTGATAATACAATATTTACAACGACAGAGTATTCTTTAAGAAGAATATTATCTCATTTAAGGCAGCAAGCATATCTTACAAAACAAGTAAGAATTATAATTAATGATTTTAGAAATGAAGATAATAAATTAACATATGAATTTTATTTTGATGGAGGTATAAAATCATATGTAAGATATTTAAATCGAAATGAAAAGCATGTTCAGGAGCATATTTTTTATTTTGAAAAAGAACAAGATAATGTGAATGTTGGAGTTGCTTTACAATATACAGAAGATTATGATGAAAATGTTTTAGCTTTTGCTAATAATATTTATAACTTAGAAGGTGGTATGCATGTTATAGGTTTTAGAATAGCATTAACTAAATGTATAAATAATTATGCGAGAGGTAAGGGGTATTTAAAAGAAAAAGATGAAAATTTAACTGGTGATGATGTTAAAGAAGGATTAACTGCTGTTATCTCTGTAAAAGTCCCAGAGCCACAGTTTGAAGGTCAAACAAAAGCAAAACTAGGTAATATTGAAGTAAAAGGTATTGTCGAAGGGCTTTTTAAAGATGCTTTTTCAATATTTCTTGAGGAAAATCCAAAAGATGCTGAAAATATAATAAAAAAGTGCATGTTATCAGCTGAAGCTAGGAATGCTGCAAGGAGTGCTAGAGATACTGTATTAAGGAAAAGTGCAATGGATGGATTTACATTACCTGGCAAACTTGCTGATTGTTCATCAAGATCAGTAGAAGAAACAGAGTTATTTATAGTAGAAGGTGATTCTGCTGGAGGTTCTGCAAAACAGGGGAGAGATAGAAAATTCCAAGCAATTTTACCTATGTGGGGGAAGATGATGAATGTTGAAAAAACTAGAATAGATAAAATTTTAAAATCAGAAAAATTATTACCTTTAATTATAGCAATAGGAACTAATGTTGGTGATAATTTTGATATTTCAAAATTAAGATATGGGAAAATAATATG
>JAGPKW010000010.1:7191-8769 GCA_018053685.1 Patescibacteria group bacterium | reverse complement strand
TAATAAATGGAAGGAAACATGAATTAACCGTTAATTCATTTTTAGATATTTTATAAAAATATCAAATTATTATAAGAGTTTGATCCTAGCTCAGGATGAACGCTGGCGGCGTGTCTAAGGCATGCAAGTCGAACGCACGTTATGGTGCGTGGCAAACGGGAGAGTAATACTTTGGTAACCTACCTCTTAGTCGTGAATAACTTCTTGAAAAATTAGATAATACACGATGGTCTGGATTTTCATATGAAAGTCTAGTAAAGATTTATCGCTAAGAGAGGGGCCTAAGGCCTATCAGCTTGTTGGTGAGATAATAGCCCACCAAGGCAACGACGGGTAGCAGGTGTGAGAGCATGACCTGCCCCATTGGGACTGAGACACTGCCCAGACACCTACGGGTGGCTGCAGTTAAGAATATTCCACAATGCACGAAAGTGTGATGGAGCGACGCCGCGTGAATGATGAAGCCCTTCGGGGTGTAAAGTTCTTTTATTAAGGAAAAATTTTTGATGTTACTTAATGAATAAGGGGCTGCTAACTTCGTGCCAGCAGCAGCGGTAATACGAAGGCCCCGAGCGTTATCCGGATTTACTGGGTGTAAAACGTCTGTAGATGGTTTGAAAAGTTAAATGTAAAATCTTTTAGCTTAACTAAAAACTTGCATTTAATACTGTCATAACTAGAGGACGGGGGAAGTAAGTGGAATTCCCGGTGTAGTTGTAATAAGCGTTAATATCGGGAAGAACACCAAAAGTGAAAACAGCTTACTAAAACGTTCCTGACATTGAGAGACGAAAGCGTGGGGAGCGATACGGATTAGATACCCGTGTAGTCCACGCCCTAAACGATGAGTGCTAAGCATTGGAAGTATCGACCCTTTCAGTGCTGTTATATTCAAGCTAACGCCTTAAGCACTCTACCTGGGGAGTACGACCGCAAGGTTAAAACTCAAAGGAATTGACGGGGACCCGCACAAGCGGTGGAGCATGTGGTTTAATTCGACAATAAACGGAGAACCTTACCAAGGCTTGACATTTGCAGAATCCTTTGGAAACAGAGGAGTGCTCGCAAGAGAGCTGTAAAACAGGTGCTGCATGGTTGTCGTCAGCTCGTGCTGTGAAGTGTATGGTTAAGTCCAATAACGAGCGCAACCCCTATTGTAAGTTACTATGTCTTACGAAACTGACCACTTCAAGTGGTAGGAAGGTGGGGATGACGTCAAATCAGCACGGCCCTTACGCCTTGGGCCACACACGTGCTACAATGGGTAAGAACAAAGGGTAGCTAAATCGCAAGATGGAGCTAATCCCAGCAAAATCACCCTCAGTTCAGATTGAGGTCTGCAACTCGACCTCATGAAGTCGGAATCGCTAGTAATCGTGGGTCAGCACACCACGGTGAATACGTTCTCGGGTCTTGTACACACCGCCCGTCACGTCAAGAGAGCTGGTAATACCCGAACATCGATGTTAAATCAATGGAAGGTAGGATCAGTAATAGGGATGAAGTCGTAACAAGGCAGGGGTAGCGGAAGCTGTTCCTGGATCACCTCCTTTCTAGGGAGTAAATATGATTCTTTTT
>JAGPKW010000010.1:0-7091 GCA_018053685.1 Patescibacteria group bacterium | reverse complement strand
TCAAAGACTGATGGAGCTAAATTTTGTACACCTGCTTTAAATACTCCATATTATAACCAAGCAAAAAATGCTTTAACTAAATTTGAAGTAATAAAAAATTATAAAGGATTTTGTTTATTAAGAGCTATACCAAAAACTGGTAGAACTCATCAGATAAGAGTTCATTTACAATCTGTTTCTAGGATAGCTGCTGGTGATAAATTGTATAAGCCAAAAAAATTTCAAACTCCTAGAAAGTTAAATAGGTTATTTTTGCATGCATATTATTTAGGTTTTAAAGATCAAAATGGTAATAAAGTAGAATATAAAATAGGATTGCCTAAAGATTTAAGTGATTTTTTAAAAACTTTACAAGATAAATAATATGTTTAAGAAAATTATTACAATTACAGGGAAAGCAGGTTGTGGCAAGTCTACTGTTGCAGATTTATTAGCAAAGAAGTTAAATTACAGAATTTTATCATCAGGGGACCAAATGAGGAAAATTGCTAAACAATATAATATGAATATTGTTGATTTTGTTGGTAAATATTTACCAGAGCATAAAGAGATTGATTATAAACTGGATAATTTATTCCTAGATATTTGTAAGAAGGAAGAAGATATTATTATTCCAACAAGAGTAATGACATATATATTAGAAAAGAATAATATTGAGCATTTTAAGGTTTTTTTATATGCAACTAAAGATGTAAGAATTAAAAGAATATATGAAAGAGAAGGAGGTAAAATTTCTGATATTAAGAAAAAATTAGAAGAAAGAGATTATCTAGATTCTATTAGATATAAAGATTTATATAGGATTGACATAAATGATTTAAGCATGTATAATCTTATATTATATACTCATTTTACTAAAAATAATTTTGGTAAGATAAGAATAAAAATTAAGCAAGGTAATAAGTTTTTTATAAAATATATTAAAAGTAAAGATACATTACCTTCTACATTAGCAGATATTATAATTAATGAATATAAAGAATATGCCAGAAGAAACTAAGCAAGAAGAGGTTTTAAACCCAGAAGAAATAGAAAAAATAATAGAAGAAGAGCCTAAAAAAGTTGATGATGTATTAGCAGAAGTTGTTGTTAATGAAAAAAGTAAGAAAAAAATAAAAGCAACAGATATTAAAGTTGGAATGTATCTTAGAGTATATCAGAGGATATTTGAATTAAATGCAAAAGGTGAAGAAAAGGGGAGATTACAGATGTTTGAAGGGTTAGTTATAGCTAGAAAGCATGGTAATGAACCTGGTGCAACATTTACTGTTAGAAAAGTGACGAAAACTGGCCATATAGTAGAAAGAATATATCCAGTATATCTACCAACACTAGAAAAAATAGAATTAATGAAAATTGCCAAAAGAAAAAAATCAAAGATGTATTACTTGAGAAATAGAAAAACAAATAAATTAAAATTTGTAAAATAGAGACTTCGCTAAAAGCGGAGTTTTTAAATGAATTTTTATATAAAGGAGGGAAAGTATGAATACTACATTTAAAGATGACATGACTGAAAGAGATATATATTTGCATTATCTTTTAAATGGTGGAAGATTAACAAAAAATGAGTTTAATGAAGTTATAAATTATGTTCCAGAAGAAGAAATAAGAAAATACTTATGGATGAAAATCCCAGAAGATGATTTAAAATTAATTTTAAGAATATATCATGTAGTATCAAAAAGAAAACCTTTGTGTTCTATAGATGATGTTGAAATAGTCTGTGAATATAGGGCACTTAGGGATATATTATAATATAATTAACCGTCATTTAAAGAATAATGACGGTTTTATTTTATATTTATTGTTAAACCAACATCATTATTAACTAAAAAGCTACATTTATAGAATGAAGGAATTTTAAATTTTACATAAGGATTTAATGATAGACCATATTTTTCTTTTGGTATTCCAAAGATATCTGTGTCTAGTTTATTATTATTATTCTCATCAATAAATGCAATAATTGCATATCTACCAGGTTTAATATTATTAAATACATAAATAGTACTATTGTTATCTATATTTTTAGAAACAAATATCATCGCTTTTTTATAATCATATGGAAATCCATTTTTACTATTAAATAATGCTATTTTTATATTATTAAGATTATTTATATTATTTATTTTTATTGTTATATTAAAATTATTCTTACTAACAGTAACAATAGGAGTTTCTACTGTTAGATTGTTTGTATTTTTTGTATTAAAAGAATTATAGCTTTTTTCTAATAGATCTATTAAGAATGGAATAATAAGTATTATTGTAAATTGTATTACTTTTTTTGTGTCTATTTTCATAAAAATATATTAAAATAAATAGAATAAGTTATCAAGTCTTGCTATTCATTTAAAAATATTATATACTATTTTTATATTTTATTTGGGTGCTTAGCTCAGCTGGTCCAGAGCATCTCGTTTACACCGAGGGGGTCAGGGGTTCGAATCCCTTAGCACCCACCAGAAATTAAACTAATAAAATAAATAATAATATTTTGACAGACAATATATGTTATTGTCTGTATTTTATTTTATAGAAAATAATGACAAAGTAATATAATAGTGATATATTATTTATATTATTAATTTTTTATATGGTAAGAACAAGATTTGCACCAAGTCCTACTGGATTTTTACATATTGGCGGTTTAAAAACTGCTCTTTTTGCATATTTATTTGCAAGAAAAAATAATGGATCTTTTATATTAAGGATAGAAGATACTGATCAGAATAGATATGTTAAAGGTGGGATGGAACAAATAATATGGTCTTTAAAATGGGTTGGCATAAGTTATGATGAAGGACCTGATGTTGGTGGGCAGTATGGGCCATATATACAAACACAAAGAAAAGATATATATCAAAAATTTGCTATTGAGCTTATAAACAGGGGCTTTGCATATTATTGTTTTTGCTCTAGTGAAAGATTAAATGAGCTAAGAAAATATCAAAATGAACATCATTTGCCATCTAAATATGATAGACATTGCTTAAACTTATCAAAAGAAGAAATAAAAAAAAGAATTGAAAATGGCGAGAAGTATGTTATAAGGATGAAAATACCTGATAATGAGATTATAAAATTTCATGATTTAATAAAAGGAGATGTTGAATTTAATTCTAATGAGCTAGATGATCAGATATTAATTAAATCAGATGGGCTTCCAACATATCATTTTGCTGTTGTTATTGATGATCATTTAATGAATATAACTCATGTAATTAGAGCTGATGAATGGCTTTCATCAACTCCAAAACATATTTTATTATATAGATATTTTGGTTGGGATATACCTCAATATGTCCATGTTCCACCTATATTAGGGCAAGATGGAAAGAAAAAATTAAGTAAAAGAGAAGGTTCTGTATCAGTAAATCAATTTGCTGAAGCAGGATATTTAAGAGAAGGTTTAATTAATTATTTAGCTTTATTAGGATGGAATCCTGGGACAACAGAAGAGATATTTACAATAGATGATTTAATAAACAAGTTTGATTTAAATAAATGCCAGAAAGCTGGTGCTATATTTGATCCTAAAAGATTAGATTGGATAAATGGGCAGCATATTAGAAAAATGACATTAGAAGATTTTTCTAATAGGGTTATAGAATATGTAGAAAATTACAAAAAAGATGATAAAAGATTTGCTAAAGTGCTAGACAGCAATGATTTAGTATCAAGATTTATGATAATTGAAAAGCAGAGAATCAATAAATTATCTGAAATAGAAGATGATTTATATATGCTAGATTTTGATTATAAATATGATATAAATGGTATATTTAATGCGAAAATGGGAGTAGACAAAGATAATATTAAAGATATACTGGAGAAAAGTATTGATTTTATACAAAATAAATTAATTATAAATTATTCTGTAAGAGAAGATGAAGAATCTAAAATGAAAGAAGAAGAAAGTATAAAACAACAATTTATTTCTTTTATAACTGATCTTAAATTAAAAAATGGGCAAGTCTTATGGCCTATTAGATTTGCTTTATCTGGGAAAGATAAGTCTGCTGGAGTATTTGAATTGGTGTGGGCAATTGGGAAGGATGAAACAATAAAAAGAATTAATGCTTCCATTGCAAAATTATAAATAATGTGCTATAATATATAATTCCAATAAGGAGGTGGTCTTATGGATAAACGAATTGTTGTTGCTTTTGATATCCATGAGACCATCTTAATTGGTCTTGTTGGATATCTTAAAAAATTATTTAATAATATTAATAAAGGAAGAAGAGAATCTGATTTTATAGATCAGCTATCTCATTATGCTTGCAGTTTTTCAGTCCTTGTTTTTATTTATTCATTGTTAATGAGTAAAAAAAACAAGGAAGTTTATAACAAAATGTTGGAGCTGTATAGGCAAAAAGATATTTTTAAAGTTGTTCTGCTCACCGACTGCTATAAAAGCTGTCGATGGGCATTACAATATTCTTTAAAAGTTAAAGGTATTACGTGCTTTGATGATATAATATGTAGAGATTATATCTATGAAAGCACGGTTGTCAGTAAAGTAAAAAAAATAAAAAAATATAATATTAGTTTTATTTATGACGATAACCATGATATGGTTAATGTCATGAATGAAACTGACTGTAGAGTTATAGGTATGGTTGATTAGACCACTATATAATAATAGTGGTCTAATTTTTTCTTTTTATTTCTTCTATCTGATCTCTTATTTCTATTGCTTTTTCAAAATCTAGATTCTGAGCATAATCTTCCATTTGTTTTTCTAATTCAGAAATAATATATTTTAAGTCTTGTTTTGTATATTGTTTTTTGTTTTTTATTTCTTGTTTTTTATTAATATCAAAATATCCAGGGACAAATACATCTTTTATTTCTTTTTCAATTGTTTTTGGTGTTATATTATATTTTTTATTATATTCTTCTTGTATTTTTCTTCTTCTAGATGTTTCCTCTATTGCATAATGCATGCTATCTGTAATTTTATCTGCATACATTATAATTCTTCCTTCAGAATGTCTTGCAGCTCTTCCTATTATTTGTATTAAAGATGTTTTGGATCTTAAAAATCCTTCTTTATCAGCATCTATGATCCCAATCAATGATACTTCTGGTAGATCTAAACCTTCTCTTAGCAAATTTACACCAATAATACAATCATAATACCCTTGTCTTAATTTTTTTAATATATCAAGCCTTTCGATAGTTTTTATCTCAGAGTGTAAATAATTAGCTTTTATACCTAAATCTATTAGGTAATCAGCAAGATCTTCTGCTGTTTTTTTTGTTAGAGTTGTTACTAAAGATCTTGCCCCTCTTTTAGTATTAGCTTCTATTTCTTTTGCTAAATCTTCTACTTGATTAGTTGTTGGTCTTACTTCTATTATTGGATCTAATAATCCAGTAGGTCTTATAATCTGCTCAGCAACTAATCCTTTAGATTTTTTTATTTCTTCTTCTCCTGGCGTTGCTGACATATATAATACTTGTTTTATTTTCTTTTCAAATTCTTGTTTTTTTAATGGTCTATTATCAAATGCTGCTGGTAATCTAAAACCAAAATCAACTAGATTTTTTTTCCTAGAATAATCTCCTGCATACATCGATTGTATCTGTGGTAATGTTATATGTGATTCATCTATTATTGTTAAGAAATCATCTCCAAAATAATCTATTAAAGTATATGGGGCTTCTCCTGGTTTTCTATTATCTAAATACCTACTATAATTTTCTATACCATTACAATAGCCTGTTTCTCTTATCATTTCTAAGTCATATCTTACTCTTTGTTCTATTCTTTCTGCTTCTAATGGTTTATTGTTATCTTTAAAATATTTTATTTGTAATTCCAAATCATATTCTATTTTTTTTATAATAGTATCTATTTTTGATTTATCTGTTACAAAATGTGCTGCTGGTGGTATTGATATATCTTGTAGCTTTTCTAAATTTTTTCGTGTTAAATTATTTATTCTATTAATTTTTTCTATTTTATTTCCAAGGAATTCTATTTTTATTATTTCTTCTTTTGAGTTAGATGGAAATATCTCCATAACATCTCCAGATATTCTAAAATTGCCTCTTTCTAAATTCATATCATTTCTAGAATATTGTATATCTACTAATTTTGATGCTATATCTTTTATACTTATTACTTCATTTTCTTTTATATTGATAAACTTATTCCATAATTCCTGTGGCTCTCCTAAACCATAAATACAAGATACTGATGCTACTATAATAGTATCTTTTCTTGTTAATAGGGAAGTTGTTGCTTCAAATCTTAATCTATCTATTTCTTCATTTATTTGAGTTTCTTTTGCTATATAAGTATCACTTGTTGGTATATAGCTTTCGGGCTGATAATAATCATAATATGAAACAAAATAATGTACTGCATTATCTGGGAAAAATGATTTAAATTCATTTGCTAATTGTGCTGCTAATGTTTTATTATGAGATATAACAAGAGTTGGTTTATTAATCTTTTCTATAACATTTGCAGCCGTAAAAGTCTTTCCTGTTCCAGTTGCACCTAAAAGTGTAATATTATTATTTCCTTTATTTAGCCAATCTAAAATTTTATCAATAGCTTGTTGTTGATCAGGGTTTGGTTTAAATTTTGATGTTAGTTTAAAATCCATATAATTAGTTATCATTTTATTATATAAATAAAGTATATATTATATCAAGAGTTATATTTACACATTTAGAATATTTTTATATAATTTTAATATTATGAAAAATTTATTTATTGCCTTTGAAGGACCTGATGGTTCTGGAAAAGGGACTCAAATTGAGTTATTAAAGAAATATTTTAAAAGTAAAAACATAGATGTATATTTTACTTCTGAACCAACCAGTGGACCAGTTGGGAAGTTTATAAAACAAGCTCTGTTTGGTGATTTTGGATTATCTATTGAAACATTACAGACTTTATTTACTGCTGATAGGATAGAGCATCAAAAGGAAATAAATGAAAATTTAAAAAAATCTTATGTTATAACTGATAGATATTATGCTTCTACTATTGCATATATCCAAACAATAGATATTGATAAACAATTTCTTAAAGAAATTATTAGATTAAATTTTATTCAAAGAAG
>JAGPKW010000125.1 GCA_018053685.1 Patescibacteria group bacterium | reverse complement strand
ATCTCTACTGTTTAATAACTCAACCGAAATATACACAATACTTGTCCCAAGTAGCAGAACAAGCAGTATCCACCTACCCTACAGTCTCACCAAATGTAATCGGGGATCTTGAACTCTCCCTTCCTCCTCTCTCCGAACAAAAACGTATCTCTTCTATTCTCTCTTCTTTTGATAATAAAATAGAACAATTAAAAAAAGAAAATAATATATTAGAAGATATAGCACAAAATATATTTAAAGAATGGTTTGTTAAATATAACTTTCCTAATAAAGATGGTAAACCATATAAAGATAATAATGGTAAGATGATAAATAGTGAATTAGGATTAATACCTGAAGGATGGAGAGTGGGAAAAATAAAAGATTTAGTTGAAATAAAGAATGGTTTCGCTTTTAAAAGCCAAGATTACAGAGACTCTGGTTCTCCAATAATTAGAGCAATGAATTTCGAAGAAACAGGTTATATTAATAAGCAATCATTGATTTACCTATCTGAAATAAAAGCCAAAGAATATAAGGATTTTAACTTGAATGAATTTGATTTGTGCGTTGTAATGGTTGGGGCAAGTTTAGGAAAAACAGCCTTGGTTACCAAAATTAACATCCCAGCACTCCAAAATCAGAATATCTGGAGCTTTAAGCCAAGGAAAGAAATAAATCGCTTTTATAATAATCTACTTTTGAAAGATTTAGTAAAACATAATTTGAAATCAGCTTCGGGAAGTGCAAGAGAATTCTTCCGAAAAGACTATTTCTACAATATGCCAGTTGCTATTCCTGATGGCACTACTATTTCAAACTTCGACAACAAAATTAGACCTATTTTTAACAGTCTTTCTAATAACTTGTGGCTGATAAATACCCTCTCGAATATAAAGGAATCTCTTTTATCTAAATTAATCACATAAATTAGTAGTGACCTTTCTTAAAATAATTATTTATATTTTCCTCGCTATTTTTTTACATTTCCTATCATCATTAGTTGGGAGATCAGAACCTCTAATTGAAAGAGGATATCGAAGCATATCTGATATGTATAACAGAACTACTCTATTTTCGTTCACCTACGGTATGTTACTAGGACCAATATTTATTCTTATTCTATCCGTAGTATTTTATCTTCTTGAGTTAGATTTCCTCCTCAAAGACATATATTGGATTGTAATCTTTTATTTTATATTCCGATTAATGTTACTGACCTTAATTCTTAAAAGATGGGATATTGTAAACAAGTTCGAATTTTTCTCTCAAATGATAATTTCGATATTTCTCTCAATGATCATTTATAATGGATATCTTGAAAAAAACATTTCCAGTCTTGCAAAATTCCCAGACGACATAGTTGGAGAGCTATGGTTAATTACCTTCTTATTCATAATAGAGTCCATTAACTCAATTAAGAACAAATGGTATGATTTCGATAAAAGTATAAATACTTATATAAAAAAAAGATATCAAGTATTATCTTCTGAATTTGAAAGCTCTTTAGAAATCTTAAATAATAATGAAAAGAAGATCTTACTTTCCATAATGATCTATGAAGATTATCAAAGACCTAAGAATTTCAGAACAGTAGAAAATATCCTACACAAAGTAAAACTCTCCCACAGTACTGGTGTAATGCAAATAAAAGATCCTAGGAAGGTCTTTTCTGATAAAGAAAGCGTTGAGTATATGGTGAATAAAATACAAAGTTTACCTCTTGAATCAAAAACTTTAGAATATTTCGTATATAAAGTATACAATCAAACTGATGAATATTATGATTCTGTAAATCATATATATTGGCAATTAGATAATTTAATGAAATAACCAAGTAATCAAAAAATGAGATTAAAAACAAAAATCATCCTAATAAATCCGTTTAGAAAAAAAAGATGCGAGAGTTTAGGTACTTTGTCATACAATTTTGACGAAAGATCTACATTTGGGGATTTGTTTAAGTATATTGCATCAGAAATGAAATTCTCAGAAAGAAATATGAGCGTAAAGTCTTTGAGGAATAACGTTAAGAAACAAATTCTCAATGCGAAGCCAGGCGATATAACAAAAGATGGCGATATTATATGGGATTTCAATTTAGAAGACTGTAAAATAAAAGAGTCTTTAGAATCAATAGGTCTCAACTATGGTACTACTGAAATAGAAGTGCTTTGTATAAGAATAACAGAGACAGGAGATGGTGGATCTGGTTTAATTTGTGATGTCGTTACCTATATAATAGAAAATTGGAAAGATATCCTTGAAGTAGCATCTAACATAGTAACTATTGGTATGGCAATTGATTATTTCATTAATCTTGAACGAAATGAACCGTATATTAATAAAGAAAGAATAGTACAAACAATAAGAAAACAAGAACAATGGAAAGCAGGTTTTTGTTCCACTAAAAATTTTGAGGGAAAAGAAGTCGTTGAGGAAAGTATTATGACTTATATGAACTATACAAAAGATGAAGAAACCAAAGAATGGGTAAAAAAACAAACGAATGAAGATACCAACAGAGGATAAATTATATCAATAGATAACATGACTGAATCCCAATTAGAAAACAACATAATAAAAATATTAGAAACACAAGGATATAAACATATCTATGGACCAGACATTGCTCCAGACTCTAACAATCCTAAAAGAGAATCCTTTGAACAAGTTATTCTAATAGAAAACTTAACAAAAGCAATAGACAAACTAAACCCAAACATACCATATGAAGTAAAACAACAAGCTATAAAACAAATACTAAACATACACACACCAGACATAACCTTTAATAATGAAAAATTTCATAAATACCTAATAGACGGTATAGAAATAGACTATCTTAAAAATGGAGAAATGGTAGGAGGAAGAGTAATACTAATGGATTATGATAATCCTGAAAACAATGAATGGTTAGCTATAAACCAATACGTAATACAATACAATAACCTAATAAAAAGACCAGACATAATACTCTTTGTTAATGGGTTGCCATTGGTAGGAATAGAACTCAAAAACCCTGAAGATGAAAAAGCAACACTACTTACTGCATACAGA
>JAGPKW010000124.1 GCA_018053685.1 Patescibacteria group bacterium | reverse complement strand
ATCTAATACATATATCTTCTTATTTTTAATTACACTTCTTAAAAAAATATATAACAGTTTTGGTGTTTGTTTTCTTTTATACAAAGATATCCCATTTAAATAGAGATAAATATTTTTAAAAGATAGTAAATTAGAAATACTTACATCATGAAAATGAATGATGATATATTCTTCCATATCATCCTTTCCTACTATTTCATCAAAAGAATATACTTCAGGGAATTTAATATCCTTACTATTTCTGTTAGTTAAAAGTATTTTAATAGCATTAGGTGATTTTTTTACTAATTCGTTATACTTTTCTAAACCAGAATGAAGCAATTCTGACTTACCTGTAATAGAGTTATCTTTTACCAATGTATCATCTAAATCAAAATATACGAAATCATACATAGATTGATAATAACTTTTTATAAAGTGCAAAGTCAATTTCAATATTGAGCTTCATACTTAAGAATATGCTATATACACAAAGTCCATTTGATATAGTATTAAAAATATTGATATTCCTATTTATAAAAACCATTACCCCTATTACTTTTTTATATACCCCTTGATATCTTAAATACAACCCTATACACTAACCCATATGCTTAAAACAGATGTACAAGAGCCACTCTTTGATTTAGAACCATCACAAAAAGAAAATAAAGAAACAATAACAGGAAATAGATTATCCCCCTCTAAATTAGAAAAACTCTCCATAATACATGAGATATATGAGAAATCAGATAATGAATTATCATTTCTATTAGAAATGACAAAAACTGAAAAACAACCAAGTAAAGAAGAAATACTTGAAAATGCAAAATGTTCAATATATGGAATACAAGTACATAATCTAATATACTTTGCTCAAATATTTGAAAGAGCAAAAGCTTTAGATAGAAAACCTAAAGAAACTGACATTAGAAATACCTTTGTGTATAGAGATGAACCATTTTATAAAACAATGGCACAGCTTCTATCATTAACAGATTATAACTCACCTAATCCATCCCTATCCTTTTGGAATGAATGGAGAATGAGAGGACAAGATTTTAATCCAAAAGATAACTCCTCATATATTATTAAACCAAATGAAATACAAGAAATATGGGAAAATACCCCTGTACCACTAAAAGACATACACCAATTATATGAAAAGATAAATGAACAAGATGAGAAAAAATTTAATCCTCATGAGACACTCCTTATTAATGAGGTAACAACTATTACAAACATATATTTTCCTAACTCAAATTTACAAGTACCATCCGTAATTGATGAAATTGTAATACCTAAAAATTTTCCTCAACAACCAATACAAATAATAGATTACAAAACAGGAAAACAGTTTAAAGAACCAAGTATTGCAGAAAAGAGACAGGCATTTTTAATGATTATAGCAGTATACACAAATATCTTTAATAAAGCTGGAGGTATCACTTTTGGTACAAATTACTGGGAACTAGCACATAACACATACGAATTTCCAACCTTTAAAAAAAGAAGCTTAAGAGTTTTACCTGTCGGCTCTATATACGCAGAAGATCTAATTAAAGATATAGATACTATTAATAACTGTATAGCATTTTCATATATTGATCCACTTACTCAAAGACATATAGACTTTACACCAAAAGATACTGGTACAGAAACACAAGAAGAAATGGCAGAAACTCTTTACTACCTTAACTCTTTAAACAATTTTTACAGTAAGTATAAAGAGGTGCTAGGACCAAGGCTTAGGAGCAATGACTCTCTTTATCACCTCCCTACTCTGTCAAAAGAATTAATTCGGCAAACTCCTTCTGCATACCAACCATATTTAATTTAACTATTGATTCCTCTTTGGAAGAAGATTCCTGGGATGGAGAAGACGATGATAATGATTTATATGATGAATTAAATGAAATTATAAATAAAGAGACTTTAGATGATTAAAAGGATACAAAAGCAATAACAGAGAGAATAACAAAAATTCCAAAAACAGTACTCATCCTTTGAAATATTAAACTTCTAGCATCTTTCTTCTTTCTAATAGAAAAATATATTAAAAGAAGCAAATAAAACAAAAGATAATATATACAACCATAAACTGCATAAGCAATAAAATCATCTAAGGAGTTTATAAACCTAAAAACACCATCCATAAAAGAACCCCTATACCCTATCTCATAACTTAGATTAAATGAAATATAAAAGAGAAGTGAAGAAAGAAATATCTTAAAATACTTATTTCTATCTTCCTTTTTATCCTTAACTAGATACCGTAAAAGATATACTAAAGATTCAAGGCAGATTGCACAAATTAAAGGAATTATAATATTATTTAATACATTTATTACCCAATCCATTTTAAGCAAACTAAAAATATATTGTATTTACATGAGTTATAACATAATATAAACAATATGAGAATTCCATACATAACAGCAGCTATTATCCAAGTTACGCTTGATGTACTTTTAATAGCAGCAATATTATTTACTTTCTATTTAGTAATATCCTTAATAATAAAGGTAAGAAGTGGAAAGAAAGTTGATAAAATGAAAAATATTAAAAAGATTGTAATATATACTCTAGTTCTTGAAATACTTCTACTATCAATAAACCTACTTTTTAAATATGACCCTCTAAAGATTATAGAAGAACCAAAGGGAGATACCTATATTATTGAACAGGAATAATCTATAAATTTGAACCATTTTAAATAGCATTAACAATTTCCTGCTTTAATATATCTATCTCTGGTATTTCAATACTCATACTCTATTATACCTTTTTCAGAGAATATGCTTCAACAAAAAGAAATTGTAGAAGTAAAAAGAAACATTTTGTGATAGAATATCCATTTGTTATGAAATATATACCTGTTAAAAAAGAAAATATAAGAAATGTAGCAATAATAGCCCATGTAGATCACGGTAAAACTACACTGGTAGATGCCTTTATGAAACAAACACATCTCTTTCGTGAGAATCAAGAAGAAATGGCTCAAACACAAATACTTGACAGCGGAGACTTAGAAAGAGAAAAAGGTATTACAATTAAAGCTAAAAACATTT
>JAGPKW010000123.1 GCA_018053685.1 Patescibacteria group bacterium | reverse complement strand
CCAAAAAGATACTCTATATCACCGACCTTTGTTGCTACAACAGGTATATTACAAGCCATAGCTTCTTTTACTATATTAGGTGAACCTTCCCATTTTGAAGTTAATAATAAAACATCTGCAGCATTTAAATAAACAGGCATTTGAGAATGATCTATATGGTATATGATTTTTAATTCAACAGAATTTATTTTTATTCTATCTATTGTAGCTTGAGCAAGAGCAAAATTCTTCTCTTTTCTATCTGGATTTGAAACAAATAATATATATTTTTTATCCAAATTCCATCGTAATTTTTGCCTACATTCTTTTTTATCTAAGGGATGAAATAGATTTAAATCCACACCATTAGATAAAACAACACTATTTTTTAAACCTAATCTTATTTTCATATCTTCTGATTTAACAATTGTGTTTGACCATCTATAATCTGAAAAATATTTAATAATAAATTTCATAAATTTTGATTGATGTGTATCACTACCCATTAGAGATACTACAACAGGTACATTTTTAGATGCTATAGAAGAAATAATTCCACAATAGGAATAATGAGAATGGACTATATCAGGTTTAAAGATAGTAACTTGCTTTTTTATTTCAGGAATATTTTTAAAATAGCCCCAAACACCTTTACCTATAATGGGAAATATTTTAAATTCTATTTCTTTATTTTTTAATGATTCAGCTTGAGATTTTACTATTGGTGAAATACCTTTATTCCCACTACAGATAAATAGTATTCTCATATAGCAAAATAAAGTAACAACGCAAAATTATCTATTCCTCGTTATAATATGAACTAGATAACAATTCATAAAAATGTTTAACCCTTAAAAGATTACTGCCATATTTATTAAAATAACCTTGCTCAAATATGTATTCTTTTGAATCTTTATCATAGATAAATCTTCCTGGATTCCCATTAATAAACATCTGAGAATCTAAATAAGAACCGAATAATGTCTGTAGTTCATTTATATAATATTTCCCATCTACTGATTCTAATACATCCATAGCCATGCTTTCAAATTTACCTTTATCACATATGTCTCTAATCAAATCTAATAGTTCAAAAGGAGGCATAACCCATCCAACTTTCCCAGATCCACTAGCATATTTCCCTCGTAAAAGTTTTTGATGTCCAAAATAGGATTCACCAATTTTAATAATTCTCCATTCCCATTTAATGGGGATATATTCCTGAATAATTACATAATGTTTAAGGCTGCTTCCAATGAGAGGCACAGGAATGATATTTTTATATTTAACCCAAGAAATATATCCTCTTGATAATAGTTTATGAGGTCCAAATATTCTATTTATTATTAAGGTAGCTCTGGTAAAATTTTTTATTATATGAACAGCAGAGGCACCAGCTCCAATACTTGCTTTTATAACTATGGGATAACTTGAATCTTTTAGAAAATTAATTGCTTCTTTTCTATCAGTAAAAACAAAAGTCTTAGGATGAGGATAACCATAATATTTAAGCCAAGTAGTACAGTATCTTTTATTTTCATATAATTTTAGCGCATCATATGAAGGATAAATTGGAATTTTCATTTCATGATTGATAAAATACACTCTTTCCATATAAATATCATATTGTTCTAAATTTACACAGGGTGGTCTAACAAGTAAACCATCTATATAATTAGCTGCTTCTCTAATATTTTCAAGCCATTTACTTGAGGTAATATCAACAACTCTATATTCATATTTTAATTCAATACATGCTTTAACATATAGTTGCCAGGTTCCTTCTGAACCAATTTCTGTTGCAATTCCAAATATCATAATATTTTATTTAATTATTATTAAGTAATGAATAGAAATCTGCAAAATCTCTTGGAAAGATCCATTTACTCATTGATTCACTAATTATTACGCTAGATTTACGATATAATATAGAAGGGGAATTATTCACTTCATAATATGTAATCCCATTAATAGAATAGATGGGATCCCCAATAGAAGTATATTTTGTCCCTTCAATTGCATTACCAGCATCAGCTGCAGCATCTATAATTAATGTTCCTTTTTTTAATAATCTCTGTTGTTCTATTGTTAAGATATGTGAATGTGGATCGTCCATTTCTATCCCATTTATAATAATATCATATTGATCTAAGGTGTCATAAAATTCCCTCATAGTTTTACGATAAAAAAGCCTAATTTTACAATTAAATTTAGCAATTAATTGAAAAGCACCCTGACTTACATTTCCTGGTGCTAAAATAGCAACATTAGTGTTGGAATCAGGATAGATTCCAAATGATACAAGCGCATGTAGAGTAGAAGAAATTCCTGCAATAAAACTATTATCCCTAATAAAATCTCTTGGTATCCAGGGAATTCTTATTTGACTATCAAGATAAAAAATGGAAGGATTTATATTATCTAAATCGACAATTATTAATTCTAATGTTCTGGCAATCTTATTGAAAAACTCAGATCCCGAGCCAGTTGGATGGGTCCAGCCAACGATTATTTGCCCTTTTCTAAGTTTAGGATAATCTTCTGGTTGTAATAGTTTTAGGCAAAAGATAGCATTACAATTTTTAAAGATATCATCACGATTAGAAATTATACAACCTTTTCTTTGATATTCTTTATCTGAAATGTCAAGATTTTTCCCAAATCCAGTTTCAATTATTAGTTCATTGGCAAAATTTGAAATATGCTCCGGTAACAAAGCTACCCTCTTTTCATAAGGATATGTAGGAATAATTAATCCAACCTTCATTTTATTTCCCCTTTTTGTATTATTTAGGATTATATTTTTTTCTATTTAGTGTAATAATATAATAACTTAAAATATACCAGCATTCCTGACTGGATTTGATAGTTTTGGCAAATATATAACATGATAAGGGCATCTTGGATCATCTTCTGCGTCGACAAGATATTGGCTAATATCATCAACTGCCCAATAATTATTGGTTGCATTAACATCGGCTGACACTAATGAATAAGGACTGATAATTTTTGTTATGTCTATTATATAATATTTAACGGGTCCATAAAAATTATTATTATTTATATTATTTATAT
>JAGPKW010000009.1 GCA_018053685.1 Patescibacteria group bacterium | reverse complement strand
TTTATATTCTCCATTTAAGAACTCTTTTATTTGATTTTTTTGATCTAAAAACTTCTGTATATGATAATTATGTGCGATTATATTATAAGTTACATAAACTTTTTTATTTAATTTATGAGCATATTTATTAGATTCTTTAACAGAATCTAATGTAAAATCATTTAGCCTTGCTCTCAAACTAAAATCAGGCATACCTAGATAACATGCATCAGCACCATATTTAAAAGCATATTTCATTTTTTCAAAACTCCCAGCAGGAGCAAGTAATTCAGGAGCCATATTATTAAATTAATGGTAGCCTTAAGGGGAATCGAACCCCTGTTTTATCCGTGAGAGGGACATGTCCTAGCCACTAGACGATAAGGCCATTGCAAACATAATTATATATAAAAATATTGTTTTAGTAAAGCAAAATACTTATTTAAAATATATTTACATAATAACTATAATAATAAAAGAGTGGTGAGTTTATTCTCACCACTTTAAACTTTAAAAATTATTTGAAATATGAATAGAAAATAAACTTATACCAGATTCTTGGCGGATAAGTAATAATAAACTTATCTATATCAATATTATTTACTAAATAATTTCTTACAATATCTGGTATAGTCTCATCTAGACTTTTAACATTTTTAAAGTCAAGATCAAGTTTAAATTTTATGCAAGAATATCTTATAACTGAATATAGAACATCTTGCATAGCATCCATTTCTTCAAATTTTCTTTTATTTGCATTGCAATCAAACATCAAAATAAGAATTTGATTGCCAGCATCATCTCTTAACATAGCCATATTTTTGTATTCACTAATATCTTTCTTCTCATCCTTAAACTTTTTGATCGCTTTCCACACACCTTTTGTTAAAACCCATACAACATCATTTGCAGCACCATTTATTTCATCTACTACTAACCCTTTATAATACATATATTACCTCCTTATTCCTTATAACTTTTTGCACCATGCAAGGCGCATAGACCAAATCCAATACATATTGCACCTAGAAGAAAAAATATCTTTTTATCTTCTACTTCTGCAAGTATTGGAATAAGAAATAAAATAATGCCTAATGATAGATTAGCAATAAATGCAGAAAACAATGGCATACTCCCACAAGAAGTCTCTAAAATACAAGATTTAAGCTTGTTAAGCATATAAATATCCTCCCTTTTAAAATGTATATTTAAAATAACACTTTTTTATATTTCTTTCAATAATTTGAAACTTTTTAATATACTTTCTCGTATTAAATAATAGAACAATTTAATCAGCATAATTTAAAACTATGAACAAACAAAAAAGGATGATTAAAAAAATATTGCCGATTATAGTAATAACAATCTTAGTTATATCATTTAGCTCGCCTACAATGGCTGCACAAAATAATTATAATAATCTCAAAAATAAAGCAGCAGTAGAAGACTCTTTAAAAAAGAAAAGCAAAAAAATTATATATTCTGAGATACAAAAAGCTATACAAGATAAAGACTATAATACATGGAAGAAATTATTAGAAGAAAATAATACACCACAAAATAAAAGACTACTTGCTGTTATAAATGAAAGCAATTTTAAAAGATATGCAGATGCAAAAATATTAGCAGAAAATGGTAATAGATCAGAATTAAATCAATTTAAAAAAGAATTAGGCTTAAATTATCAATTAAAAAAATAGGTAGTATTTACTACCTATTTTATATGTCCATCATTTTCTTTAGATCTCTATTGGACATAATTTTCTGGACAGAATCTGTATCTATAATTATATAACCACACTTACATTTATAATAAACAATTCTATTATTAGATAAATACATGGCCTGCCCATCAATATCACTATTGCAATTAGGGCATTTAATTTTTTGTTTATGCTCTAATGCAATAAAGCACTTATCACAAATACCACTAAAATCTAATGTCAATTCTTTATGGCAATTCTTACAAAGCACTGGATATGGTACTTTTATAATCTGCCTCCTCTATATTAGATTTAAAGATCTTAAAACAGCAAAATAAAATAATATAAATATAATATCAATTAATAAGAAAAAAATAAATATCTCAAAAATGTTCCAAAACTTACCATAATAAGAAAACTTACTCTGAAAAACATAAACAAATACAATAAATGATATTATTAATGGTAATATATATAAAAAGATGTTATTCTTAGATCCAAAAAAGGTAAAAATGCCATCAAAACATTCATAAAATAAAAAAAATGTTATGCTTGTTAAAAATAAAACAGAAAAAGAATTTTTAATTCCTGTATTTGATGCCTTAAAAACTTTTGCAAATAATGATATAGCAAGAGATGATATACAAATAATAGAAATTATAAGTATGATAAACAGATCAAAATGATTAATAATAAAGTCGTTCATAATTATAAATTTATTTCATATTTATCTAATACACCATCATAATCACTATCTCCTGATATATCAGAAAATAATTCACTAGTATCTACATAATCTATTCTAATTAAATCTTCATAATCTATTTTATTAGACAATTGTTTTAGAGAATTAAATATAGATGATTTATCAGATGTATTACCAAGATAATACCTTCTTCTGTTTTTATTAACATACCAAATATCATTTTTATCTGTTATATAAAACTGACCAATACTATTTTTTATAACATTATTATCAAATGATAGCTTAACAGGTTTTTTATTATTTGGACTATAATTATTTTTTAATTCTAAAAAGTCATTAAATCCATCTTTGTCAGTATCTTTTGATAAATAATTAGTGCCAATAGCTTTCTCTATTTGATCAATAATACCATCTTGATCAGTATCTTTACCATACCCAAAGCTCAATTCAATAGGAATTTTACTAAGATTTGCTTCTGTTGTTTTATTTAATAATTTCTCAAAAGTTAAATAAAAATTATCTTTACCCCCTAATAAATATCTTTTTAAATTTTTAGGATTTACATACCATAAATTATTTGGATCTTGAGACTTAAATAAAATCTGCCCAGCTTTCTCCTCTGCAAAATCATTTTCTATAAAAAAGTTAGCCTTATCATCATCATCCATTTTTGGTATAGACCTTCTTAAACTATCAGATACTATAAGTATTTCCTTTGTATCTGAGCATTTAGTAAATTTAGAGTTTTTAGCACAAAATCTATAATAATACTTAGTATCATACTTCATATTGTCTATAATTCCATAACCAGATTCCCCTTCTTCTAAAATACTAATATCCTTTTTCTGGTTTAGCTTACTATTTTGCAACCCATATTCTAAATATGCTTCTATTTTCTCATCTCCACCAAAACTATCAACTATAACTTTAACAATTATATTGTTTTGATTTTTATCAATATCCAAAATTTCGATTTTTGGTTCTGATATAGTTTTTGTAAATACAATTTTTTTTGCATTTGAGCAAGCATCATCAAGACCGATATTAACACAGAACCTCATATAATATGTATTATATTCTGATAAATTAGATATTTCTCCTTTTAATTTATTATCTGATAAAAACACTTTATTAGTTGCAACTAAGTCTGATAGATCTTCTTTACTTGCATACTCAAACCAGCCATAACCATAATTTGATAAGTTATTTGATGCTTTACCAAA
Source organism: Patescibacteria group bacterium (assembly GCA_018053685.1). GTDB lineage: Bacteria > Patescibacteriota > Patescibacteriia > JAGPKW01 > JAGPKW01 > JAGPKW01. The sequence goes on along the minus strand of JAGPKW010000009.1, from coordinate 9,973 downwards.
TAAATACAATTTATTACCAGATATACTATAATCGCTAATTTCAACGCTAGGATTCTTTAGTGTATAAAAAGAGCTCCTATCATTATTACAATAAACTATACTATTATTAGCTACACATGCACTATAAAAATATTGTTTGCCAGGAGTAAGCCCTGTAACATCTGTTGAAAATATAATACTAGTCCCTTTAACTTGTATTTTATCAGTTTCCCTTCCATTATTCCCATATCCATTATCATAAATAATAAACCAGGCATTTACATCATCATATCCTCCAAAACCATTAACAATACCAGCAATTTTAGCCATAGTATCTGTAACTTTTGTAACTCCATAATTACTTACTCCAAGACTTTTATTTTTATAATCAGTAATTGTAAAAACTTTTGGTTCGCCACAAACTACAGCTTCACTATTTGTATTAGAAATTATTCCCTTAACACATGCCCTATAATAATATGTTTTGTTATATTCTAAATTAGATAAAGTATAATCAAATGTTATAGTTTGTGTAGAAGTCTTACCTTCATCTATTTTATTTCTAAAATTTAAATTTTCATCATACTCAAAATAATAACTTAACACAGGATACATGCCCATTTTTGTAATTCTACCTTGTATTTTTATAGAATTAGCAATTGATGTTCTTAAAGGTTCTAGTGTCTCAACACCAGGCTTATCAGATTCTTGGACTGGAACAACATTAGTATATGTCTTAAAACTTAATTTATCAGAGCAAACCTGGCCTATATTATTTTTAGCACAAAGTCTATAATAATACTCTGTATCCTGCATTAAATTATCCAATACAGCTATTACATCTTGTTGCGTATTTGTAATCTTTACATCAGTAGATTTTAAATTAGTTAAAGATGAACCTACACCATATTCAAACCAATAACTAGTTCCATATCCTTTATCATCTATACCAGGATAAACTATTCTACCCCTAATACTAGCTTTACCATAACCAATACTGCCTATTATAGCTCCATATCCAATGTCTGCTACTTGTGATATATCTACAATAGGCATTGAATATGTCTTAAAACTCTTCTTTGCAGTACAAGATGTTTCATAAATATTTTTTTCACAAAACCTATAAAAATATAGGGAATCTGGAGATAAGTTAGATAATGTGTATGATATATCTTTAGCTGATGTTTCCTTTGTAACATCAGTTTTACTAAATAAATTATTCTCTAATACTCCATATTCAAACCACCACTCAATATACTCTAAATTATTAATACTATCTATTCTAGCATTTAAAGTAGCTTGATTATTTTTTATATCACTAGCATCTTTTATTGATATTGTAGGTATAGAAATCGTTGTATTAGAACTAGCATAACTACTATTAAAAAATGCACAGCAAACTAATACAGGAATTAATATTATAAATATCTTCTTATTCATATAAAATATAAATTATTTTGGTATAAATGAATCTTCACTGCAAAGATCTATTTCAGGAACAACAAGAACATTAGTTATGTCTTTAACATTAGGTGAAATATTTATACTCATAGATTTACTTTCTCCAGAAGGTAATAAATATAACTCTTTCTGAAATATACCAACAATAGCCCCATCTCTATTATAAAAAATAATTTTATTATCTATTGCCCTATAATTATATAAAGAGCTATTTTTTATATCAAAACTTAAAACATTAACTTCCCTATTTGTTATAGCTTGGACATTTCTTGTAATTCTAATATTTTCTACACTTAATCCATTATTAACATATAAACATCCTTTTGGAACATTTGTATTAGAATATCTATTTATCTTTTCTTCATGTTTACTTACAAGTTTCCAATTTATATCCTTAATAGCAAACTCAACATTTAGGATAGAACCACTTTCTTCTGAAGGTATACCAGTATAAAATAAAAATTTTTCAGCATTAATGCTTATCTTATCTCTTTTTACATCTGTTTCATTGCCATCATATTTAAAATAATAATCAATTGAATCAACAAGATAATTAGTATTTTTATTTTTTACTAAAGCATAAAAATCATAATATTTATCAGAATATCCCATAACTGCTCCATAACTTTCTAAAACCAAACTTTCTGGTGCAATAGATTTTAAATAATTATCCATTACAACAAAATTCTGATTTCTCAATATACTATCATATATTTTATCAAGCTGTTTATTGCTCTCTACAAAATCAGATATATTAGCAAATAAAATAGAATAAATAATAACTATAGTAACTCCTAATACTATCTCTATGCTCAATCTTATTTTATTTATATTCTTTAAAATCCAAAGATTGATATTAATTGCTTTGTCATTTATATTATCATAAATCATAATATTCTCCTTTTCTTATTCTTTTTCTTATTTACTTTTTTTAAAACATATTTATATTCTCCATTTTCATCTAATAATTCTTTTGGAGTATCATCATTTTCATAATCAGTAAAAAAATCTGATACTTTTTTTATTTTATCTAAATAAAACTCTACATTATTTATTTTCTCATCTACTGAATCTATAAAATTCTTTACAATATTAACCTTATCTTCAATTTCTTTTGTTATTGCGTCTATTCTTTTTACAATAGTATTTAATTTAAGTGTTATAACAATAGTTTTTATAATATATATTAAAGATATTATTACAACACAAATAGAAACAGAGATATAAAAAAATATTTGTGCAGATTCTAATAAAGACATAACCTTTTTTATTTATTTTATAATATAATTATATCACTAATTAATATTATTTAGAAGATAAAAAATTAAAACTATTATTTTCATATTCTATATACTTTTCAACTTGCTATTAAGATAATTTCTAAGGTAAAATGATTTATATATGTTCACAAATCTTCATGTTCATACAACATATTCATTACTTGATGGCCTTCCTAAAATAAAGGACCTAATTGATTATGCAAAAGAATTAGGTCAAACATCTGTTGCAATAACAGACCATGGTAATATGTATGGTGCTATAGAATTTTATGAAGTAGCAAAAAAAGCTGGAATAAAACCTATAATAGGCGAAGAATTTTATGTAACAAATGATCATAAATCAAAAAAACAAAACGATCCACGCTATCATCTAATAATACTTGCTAAGAATCTAGAAGGATACAAAAATCTAATAAAATTAACATCAATAGCAAATGTTGATGGTTTTTATTACAAACCAAGAATAGATTTTGAGCTTCTAAAACAATATCACAATGGATTAATCTGCTCAACAGCATGCATGCAAGGACAAATACCTCAATTGATATTAAATAAAAATGAAGAAGAATTAGATCGTGTTATAAATAGTTATATTGATCTTTTTGGAAAAGATAATTTCTTTTTTGAATTGCAAAACTTACCAACAAGTAGGGATCAAAAAATAATCAATGAAAGATTTAAAGAATTATCGAAAAAATATGGAGTAAAATGCATTGCAACATCAGATAGCCATTATTTAAGACCAGAGGATGCAGAAATACAAGATATACTAGTATGCATACAAACAAAACAATTATTAAGTGAAACTAATAGGCTATCAATGAAAGAATTTGATTTATCATTTAAATCTGAACAATATATGCTAGAAGCTTTTAAAGATTATCAAGAAGCTGTATATAATACACAAATAATAGCAGATAGTTGCAATCTAGAATTAGAGATGGGAGTCCCAAAATTGCCTCATTATCCATTACCAGAAGGTATAACAGCAGAGCAAGAAATGAGAAGACTAGCAAAAAAATATTGCCCTAAAAAATATGGGAAAGAATTTGATGAGCTTGGAGATGAATACAAAAACAGATTTGAATATGAAATGTCTGTTATAAAAAAAATGGGATATGAGTATTATTTCCTAATAGTCCAAGACTATATAAACTGGGCAAAAGATAATGGAATAATAGTAGGCCCAGGAAGAGGTTCTGGAGCTGGTAGCATAGTATCATACTTGTTAAACATAACAGATTTAGATCCAATAAAATATAATCTTTTGTTTGAAAGATTCTTAAACCCAGATAGAATATCAATGCCAGATATTGATACAGATTTCTCAGATACTCGTAGAGATGAGGTTATAAAACATGCAGAAGATAAATATGGCAAAGATCATGTAGCTCGTATTATAACATTTGGCACAATGGCTTCTCGTGCATCAGTAAAAGATGTAGGAAGAGTTTTAGGTGTTCCATACACATTTTGTGATGAATTAGCTAAGACAATACCACAAGGATCTGATATAGAAGAAGCTTTAAATAACTCTCCAGAATTTAAAGAACTATATGACAAAAACCCTGATGCAAAAAAAATAGTTGATATTGCAAAAAAAATAGAAGGTGGAATGAGAAACTCTTCTGTGCATGCTTGTGGTGTTTTAATTACTAAAGATCTATTAGACGAAACAACACCTGTGCAATTAGATGAAAAAACAAATACTTTAATTTCTCAATACTCAGGTCATCCAGCAGAAGATTTAGGCTTATTAAAAATGGATTTTTTAGGATTAAAAAACCTAACAATACTAGAAACAGCAGCAAAAATAGTAGAAAAAATACATGGAATAAAAATAGATGTAAATAATTTAAAACCTCCTGATGGAGATATAAATGACCCAGATTGTAATTTTACAAAAGAAGAGAAAAAGGCATTCAAGCTATTTCAAAATGGAGATACAACAGGAGTATTCCAATTGGAATCATCAGGAATGAGAAAATATCTAAAAGAATTAAAACCAACAAGTTTTGAAGATATAATAGCTATGGTAGCTTTATACCGTCCAGGTCCAATGCAGTTTATACCTCAATACATAGCAAGAAAACATAAAGAAGAAGAAATTACATATTATTCCCCATTAATGGAAAATGCTTTAAAAAATACTTATGGCATAACAATATATCAGGAACAAGTAATGCAATTATCAAAAGATCTTGCTAATTTTACTGGTGGAGAAGCTGATGGATTAAGAAAAGCTATTGGTAAAAAAATAGCATCATTAATGGCTGAATATAAAACAAGATTTATTGAAGGAGCTCAAAAAAAAGGAATTAAAAAAAATACATGTGAAAAAATATGGAAAGAATGGGGAAAATTTGCAGAATATTGTTTCAATAGATCACACGCAGCATGCTATGCTACAATAGCCTATGAAACGGCATATATTAAAGCTAATTATCCAGAATGTTTTATGGCAGCTCTATTAATATCAGATTCTGATGATATAGATAGAATTGCAATAGAAATAAAAGATGCAAAAAAATCAGGCATACAAATATTACCCCCTGATATAAACGAAAGCTTTAAAGATTTTACTGTTGTAAAACAAGACAATAAGTATAATATACGTTTTGGATTAGCAGCAATAAAAAATGTTGGAGAAAATATAGTAGAAGAGATTATAAAAGAAAGAAAAGAAAATGGAACATATAAAAATATAGAAGACTTCTTACAGAGAATACAAACTAAAGACTTAAATAAAAAATCACTTGAATCATTAATAAAAGCTGGGGCCTTTGATTCCCTAAATGATAGAAATACACTTCTTACAAATCTTGAAACATTATTAAATTACAATAAAAATATAAAACAAGAAATGAATACAAAACAAACCAGCTTTTTCTCAATGATGGCACCTTCTTCAGAAAAAAATGTTAAGATATTATCAAAATTGCATTTAGAACAAGCTACAGAAGTTGATAAAAGAACAAAATTGCTATGGGAAAAAGAACTTCTAGGTTTATATATTTCAGATCATCCAATGGAAGAATTTGAAAAAGAATTAAATGGCAATTTAACAGATATGTCATTAATAAAAGAAGGAATGGTAAAGCAAGCTCTAATTGCTGGTGTTATAACAAACATTAAAAAAATTACAACGAAAAATAATGATATAATGGCTTTTGTAACAATAGAAGATAGATTTGGGCAAAGTATTGAAATTATTGTATTCCCCAACTTATATAAACAATCATCAAGTTTTCTATTAAAAGATGTTCCAATAATAACATACGGGCAATTATCTGATAAAGATGGAGAGCCTAAGTTATTATCTAGCATAATATATGAATTAAAAACAGAAAATGCAAAAGAAACAATAAACGAAATAAAAAAAGATATACAAAAACCAATTGTCCATAAAGAGCAAAAAATATTAAATATAAAAATACCAGAAAATACATCAAAAGAAAAAATAAAGACATTAAAAACTCTATTAGAAAATAACAAAGGAAAGGATTTTAAGGTCTGCTTCGTAGTAAAAGATAAGAAACTTGATACACAATTTTGCATAGATCTTAATAAAGATTTAGCAAATAATATAAAAGAAATATTTAATAATTAAATTATGAAAAAGAAAATAGATACTATAAAAACATCAAGAATAATTATAGGAAGCTTTATAATCCTAATAGGTATTATATTCTTATTAGCTAATCTAAATATAATAACATTAGATATAGGTTTATTTTTATCATCAATATTCAAGCTTTGGCCAATACTTTTAATACTTGCTGGAATATATTTACTAAATAAAAAACATATAGATAAAACAACATTAGCTATTTTGATTATATTTTTACTAATATTATTTTTATCTCAGATATTTTATATATAGATATTACTAACAAAACTGGTAAACTATCTATCTTACATTTATGATTATATTATCTTTTATAGTTGTAATACCTTTATTCCAGAATGGATAATTTACAACGTTAGCTTTTTCTGTAGCACCTTTTTTTGTAATATATTGGTAAAAATCATTAATACTCATACCAGCAATTTCATTTTTGTCTATAATTTTATCTATATCATAGACAACATGTATATTACCTTTTATGCTAACAGTTAAGCTCTTTGTTAAATAATCAGCTCTTACAACTTCTATCTTTAAATCATCTTTATTAATTGATATATTGTATTCGCTAGGAGTTGAACTTAAAATGTCATTTTTTACACTATTTAATATCTTATCTCTATCAATAAAAATACCAGTTGCCTCAATATTGCCACTGACATTTATAATACTTTTTTCATCTCCAACTTTTGCATCAATTTTTTTATTATTTATTACATAATTTAAACTATCAGCTAATAACTCATAATTACCATTTTTCTCTATTTTTTTTCTTAACTCATCTATTGCTATTTCTTTTAATTTTACATCAGCTAAATCATTAGCTTTAGATATATCATTCTCATCAATAATCTGTTTTTTAGTAGTTCCAACAACAAATTCTTCTAAGCTCTCACCATATATTAATCTCTGCGCTTCTTCTGTTTTTAAACCAGGAATTTTAAATCTTGTCCCTATGTCTTCACCCTTTACTAATGGATTATCAGCATACACTATAACATCAACAGAACCATTAGCAGGAATAACTGTATCTTCTTTTAACCTATATAAATCCCCTGTTGTTTCTGAAATAAATCTAGTTGTTCTAACAAACACCTTCTTCTCGTTAGATTCGTTTATAATCCTTAATCTCCCTTCTACGACCCCAGATGCTACTTCTTTATACCCTACTTCATATTGAACAGTGCCAGAAGTATTTACTTTAGAATATATAGCAACAACTTCCTGATTTGCTAAATTATCTTCATCACTAAACAATTGATATGTTATATTTGTGTTTATCTCGCTTGGCACTTTCTTTAATTCAATGTTAATAACAGTTTTAGAGTTTAACAAATACAGAATAGAAAACATAAACAAAATTACAATAGCAAAAAATACAGCACCTATCTTTAATATAGAGTTATTCTTTTTATCTATCATTTTCTTTAATGGAGATTCTGGCAAATCTATTAATTCATCTTTTATTTTTTTTCTTTTTTTCTTCTTCTGGCTATCCTCGACTGGTTTTATCCTCCCTAATTCTTCTAAATCTCTAAGCATTTGCTCTGCGTCAACGTCCATTTTGCCTTTCTTCACACTCTTAGGTTTTTTCAAACCAAAATCTATCTTTTTTGTTTTAAAAGTCTGCCTAGCTTCTGCATCATCTTCTTTATTTATAATTTTAGGAGGTCTACCTCTTCCCCTTTTTTGACCTTTTTCAATATAATTAGAGTCCTTTTTATTATTCATTGTTAAATTGTTAAACCTTTTATTTATTTATTATAATTCCAATTCCAAAAAATTTCAAAAAATGATAAAATATATCTATAAATCAATTCTGTATTATTTATAATTATGAACAAAAAGGTTATTCTATTTTTCTTATTCCCTCTTTTTTTATTATCTTTTAATATAGCTAAAGCGTCAGGATATGATGAATTAGTTATAGAAAAAATAAAAAATTTTGTACCAAATAGTAATTTTGATGTAAAAAAAGATATAGGTTTAACAGAAGAAAATCTTGGAATAGATAAAATAGAATATCTCCCAAATCAATTAACATATTCTGTAAATAATGTCTTATCTAATATAGATATGGTTTTTACAATAAATAAGCTGGAGAAAATAAACAAAAAAATAGACAAATCCTTAAAAAATGTAAAAGAAATAGAATTGTGTTATAAACTTAATGATAATAAATGCGTTGATAAAGCTTTAAAAGAATATAAGTCTACAAAAATTTCTTTATATAAAGAAATATCTAATGCATCTCTTGATTATAAAAAATACATATTAGAAAAGCTATTAGTATCAGAAATAAATCAAAACATAATTCTAGATAATATACAAAGAGACTATACATATAATATAGATACAATAAAAAACATACAAAATATAAATATAGATAAGCTAGGTGCATTTATAGCAAGTTCAGATATAGATCAATTGAGTATTAAACAAACCATAACTCTTGCAATAAATAGCCAAAATGAAGGGAAAAGTATATTAAATAAGATATTAATAAATAATTTTCTAGATAAACTTAAATTAAGAACAAATATATTAATAAAACCAATTATAGAAGATATAATACAAAATAACTATATAGATGTAGTAAAAAACATAAACAGATTAAATATAGAAGCAGAAAATATAGATATAGAAAAAAATATAGAATATTATCTATATAAAATATATAACAATGACCCATTATATGAAGTTCATCTTATAGATACTCTTTATTCTATACAAAACAATATTGAAAATTCTAAAATAAAAGATCTAGTCAAAATATCAATAATCAATGCAAGGCAAATACCTATGAGCTTGCTAAACATGACTTTAGAAAAAATAGATCCTTTAAAATTAGATAGCGAAATAAATAGACTACTTACAGGAGATGATATTGATAAAATGAATTTAATCCTATTACTAGAAAAATATACAAATACTAGTGGAATAATAATATACAAACTAGATGAACTAAAAGAATCTTATCAAAACAATATAATCTCAGATCTAATAAATTTAAATAATGATCAAAAAGAGATAAAATTAAAACAATATGTTGATAAACTTTCTTATGAAAACTTAGGTTTTATAAAAGATATATTAAAAATATTAGAAGAAGATGCAACGAGTAATGCTAATCCAGAGTTTGCAATAGTATCTGGAAGAATATTAGATCTTGTGGCAAAAAAAGGAATAATTACAAATAAAATATGTTCTAATTATTACGAGCCAGTGTGCGGAGCAGATAATGTAACATATGATAATGAATGTTTTATAGAAAAGGTCGGCATTGATATAAAATACAGAGCAGAATGCAGGATAGAAGAAAATACAAAATTAAAACCAATAACAGAAGAAGATCTAAAAAGAGGTTGGTATTATGGCACAAAAGAAACAAAAAAACCTTCTACTCCTTTAAATTGGATACTAATAGATGAAAATACAAAATACTCAAAATGGATAGACCCACAAAAAACAATAATTCTAAAAAAACCAAATTAATAGCTATTGTAGGACCAACAGCCTCTGGAAAAACTGCTTTAGGTGTTTATTTAGCTAAAAAATTTAATGGTGAAATTATAAGCGCTGACTCACGCCAAGTATATAAGTTTATGAATATTGGCACAGGAAAAGA